>JACCSE010000086.1 GCA_013813145.1 Gemmatimonadales bacterium | reverse complement strand
CCATCGTCCCGAGCGGACTCCGCCGGCGCTTCGCGTGGGCGGGGCGCGGGCGTCGCCGCGGGTTCGAACGCGCCGCCCAGCGGCGCGACCTCGTACTGCCCGTTATCGAGCTTGGTGACCAGCAGGACGCCCTTGTGCCCCGCCTCCAGCACGAACTTGCTGAACCGGTTGAACCCGGCGTTGCGCTCGTCGAAGTTGGCGTCCACCTGCTGCATCACCTGCTTCAGCCGGTCGGAGCGCATGACGTCGCCGTTTCGAGCCATCTGGGACACCGCCTCCGCGGCCAGTTCCCACGGATCGCGCTGGATCGACGGGGTATCCACTTCCTTGGTGAGCCCCGCGAGATCGTTGTACGAGTAGTACTCATCGCAGTTCTGGATCAGCAGATCGCTGGCCGACTCCCGGATCCCGACCCCGATCACGTACTTCCCGTACTCCTTCAGCTTGATCACCATGGTCGAGAAGTCGCTGTCGCCCGAGAGCAGGATGAAGGTCCCGATCTCGGGGCGGGTGAAGACCAGCTCGATCGCGTCGATGGCGAGGCGGATGTCGGTCGCGTTCTTCTTGCTCGAGCCGAAGGCGGGCGCGAAGATGAGGTCGATCGACGATTCGGAGAGGGGGACGATGTACTGCGGGTAGCGGCGCCAGTCGGCGTAGGCCCGTTGGACGGCGACCTTGCCTTTGATGATCTCGCTGCTGAGAAGGGTGCGCAGCTCTTTGGTCAGATCCTTCTGGATGCCCAGGGTGACGTTGTCGAAATCAATCATCAGGGCGGCGTTCGGCGCGTGCACCGGGGGCTGGCTCAAATGCCGCGCCGGGCGGATCAACGGTCGATTCACGGATGGCTCAGGTTTGGGCTGGCCGTCCCCGAGCGAGCCCCCCGGCGCCCTGCCGGGATCGTGTCCGCGGCGGACGTCGAGGGACACCCCGAGGGCGGGGCCCGTACGTGTCATCGAGCCGGCCCGACGGGCCGCTCGGCAGCCGTCTCGCATCGGCGGGAGGTACGCCGGGCGACGCTCCCGATCGGGGAGGCGCCCCTGCGAATCAGCAGCAGATGGCGGCTAGCGCTGGAAACCTAACGTGGAGGCGGGGTTGGAGGGTAGTGCCGGCTCAGCCGAAGTTGCCTTCTCCGGCCAGGGGAAGATCCAGCACGAAGTGAAACCGGGTACCCACGCCCTGCGACGTCTCGACATCGAGCGTCGAGCCCATTGCCTCGACCAGCTTCCGGCAGATCGACAGTCCCAGCCCGGAGCCGGAGAACGCGTACTCTCCGGGCTTCTGCCGGCGCCGGAACGGCTCGAACAGCGTGGCCATGGATTGCGGCGGGATGCCGCGTCCGCTGTCGCGTACCGAGAACTCCACCGCCCGCTGAACCGAAGTCTGCCGCGCGGTGACTTCGACGAAGCCTTCCGCCGTGAACTTGAGCGCGTTGGTGGTCAGGTTGAGCAGCACCCGGCTCAGCGCCACCGGATGACCGATCCGGAAATCGGCGTCCGGAGGGGAAAGCCGCACCGTCAGGTTCTTTTCCTCGGCGATAGGCTGAACGATGTCGCGCACCGACTCGAGAATATCGGTCACCGAGAACGGGATCGGATCGAGGTCCACCAGCCGGTCACCGCCGCGCGCCAGCTCGATGACGGCGCTCGCCACCGAGCTCAGGCCGAACGCCGCGCTGTAGATCAGCCCGAGCTGACGCTCCTGCACCGGATTTACCGGCCCGCTCCGTGCCCGCTGCAGCGTCTCGGCAAGAAAGAGGATCGAGGTGAGCGGCGAGCGAAGGTCGTGCGCCACCTCGACCACCAACTCCAGGCCGTCAGGCGCCGAGAGCCGGTCGGCGAAATGCTGGGACCAGTCCACCTCCAGGCGCTGTCCCACCACCTCCATGGCGGAGAGCAGCCGCAGCAGTTGGGCCGACTCCGACGCTGGCAGCGCCTGCACTCGCGCGAGGAACCCACCGCGCACCAGTCCGAGCAGCCGCCGCGAGAGGGGGTTCCGCGGCACCACGGCGGCGGGGTCCAGGCCGCAGACCTCCAGGCGGATCGCGGAGCAGAGCTGGGCCAGGTGGGCGGTGGCCTCCTCCGCTCCCGCGGCATGCTCCACCACCTGCTCCCACTCGCCGTGGGCCCACAGCACGGCGTCGCGGAGTGCCTCCCAGAGCGCGGGCGCCACGGTGCTCGTGGACGGCCCATCCGGGTCCCAGACCCGGGTCGGCGAGCCGAGCGGGGGCGGCGCGGTCCGGCGGCGTTCGCCGCTGGTCGTGCCCGGCAGCACGATCTCAGGCGCCACCCGGTGGCCCCGGCGCATCTTCGCGGTGGAACTCGTGCTTGTCCATCAGCCGGTAGAGCGTGGTCCGATCGATGCTCGCGAGCCGCGCCGCCTTGGACATGTTGCCCCCGGCGCGGCTGACGAGCCTGGTGAGGTACTCCTTCTCGAACTGGGCCACGACCCGGTCCTTCGCGGGATGATACGCCTCGTCGAGGACGCCGGCGGGGGCCACGGACTCGACCGGCCATTCCCCGCTGTCGTCGTAGACGGGAATGTCGTCGGGCTGGATGAGCTGATCGGGCTCCGCCAGCACCGCGACGTGCTCGATCACGTTCTGCAATTCCCGAACGTTGCCTCGCCACGGACGGGAGCGCAAGAAGCCGATGCTCGCCTCGCTGAGGCGCGGGCCCCGGTCGCCCATCTGCCGGTGGCGCTGCCAGTAATGGGTGAGGAAGTGGTTGGCGAGCAGTGGGATGTCCTCCAACCGCTTGCGGAGCGGCGGGAGCTTGATCGGCACGACGCGCAGCCGGTAGAACAGATCGCCGCGCAGCAACCCGGTGTCCACCGCCTCCTGCGGCTCCCGGTTGGTGGCAGAGATGAAACGCACGTCCACGACCGCGTCCTGTTGTTCGCTGCCGACCCGCCGCACCACTCCGTCCTGAATGACCCGCAGGAGCTTCGCCTGGAGCGGCATCGTCATCTCGGTCAGCTCGTCGAGGAACAGCGTGCCGCCGTTGGCGGTCTCCAGCAGCCCGGGCTTGTCCCGGTCGGCGCCGGTAAAGGCGCCTTTCCGGTGGCCGAACATCTCGCTCTCCAACAGCGGCTCGGGCAGGGCGGCGCAATTGATCGGCACCAGGGCCCGGCCGGCGCGGCGGCTGTTCTGGTGGATGAACTGGGCGATGACTTCCTTGCCGGTACCGCTCTCACCGCTGATGAAGACCGACGCGTCGGTGGGGGACACTTTCCGGGCCAGCTCAACCGCCTTCCGGAACAGCGGCGAGATCCCGATGAGCGCGATCTTGTCGCTGTGGCCGTGCTGCCTCATCAACTGGACCCGGAGATCCTGGGCCTCGCGCGACATCATCACCGCGTGCGAGGCCCGCCCGATGAGGACCTGGAGGTGGGTCGCGCTGAACGGCTTGGGCAAGTAGTCCCAGGCCCCGGCGCGCAGCGCCTCGATGCTGCTGGTGACGCTGGGGTTGCCGGTCATCACCACCACGATCGTATCCCGATAGGCGCCGAGCGCGGCCTGAAGGATCTCCAGCCCCGAGATCTGCGACATATAGAGATCGACCAGGATCACGTCGAACTTCCGCCGCTTGACGGTGTCCAGCGCTTCCTCTCCCCGCCCCACCAGGGTGACGTTGTATCCATCCATCTGGAGAACGCTGGCGCAGCTCTCCCGCAGCGTCCGTTCGTCATCCACCACGAGCACGCGGATGCTGGCTTTAATCTCGCTGGGAATCGAGAGCGGATCGCGGGCGATGGCGTCCGGGGGGGGCGGGGCCGTCCGGTCGGACTGGGCGAGCGGGTTTGCCATCGTCGACTCCCGGAGAGAGACCGTGTGGCGTCGGCGCGAGCCGACGTGCGGCGAACCCGCACCGGGAGTGGCAAGGCCGCCCCCGGAGCGCTGTGGTAGTCACGTTTCTACTACAGCGTGAGGCGGGTGTCAAGCAGTTGCAGGGAGGGTGCCACATTGGGGTTCCCGTGTGGCGCAACATAGCGTCGTGTCAGCCCTACACTTAGCACACCTTGCTTAACTGGGATAGCGCAGCGGCACCTGCTCAAATGCACGAACTCTCTCACCATTCCCTTCCCGTTTGAGGTCCCGGAGCGCGGTCGTGGCCCGGAGCAGCAGCTCGACGGCATCCACCGACGACTCGGCGAAATCGGGCACCGCGCAGTACCCGGCCCGGACTCGCACGCACCGCTCTCCGCCGCGAACCGGAATGGGCGACGACTCGACCGCGCCACCCAGGCGCCGGACCAGCCGGAGCGCCGCGTCGGGACCGGTGCTCGGAGCGATGACCGCGAACTCGGACTGGCCCAGCCGGCCGATCGCGTCGGAGGAGCGGCCCGCCTGGCGGAACAGAAGGCCCACCTGGTCCGACGTCCGCTGAGCCTCCTCCTCGGGGGTCTGCTCGGGCGCAACGTCGGCCTCGTTCTCGGGCGAGAAGACCACGCAGGCCAGCGGGTCCCGCCGGCGAAAGGCCTCGGACCCGATCTCCTTCGCCCGGCGGGCCAGTCCGCGCATGTTGTAGAGGCCGGTGCCGGGATCGAGGAGGCTCTCCTCCTTCAGCACATCCACCTCGCGCTTGCACCGGAGGAAGGTGCCCAGCTTCAGCAGCAGCGACTCACCGTCCAGGGGCTGGCCCAGGAACTCCCATGCTCCCGCCTCGTAGGCCTGCAGCCGCTGGGTTCGTCCCGACGGCCCCGAGGTGGTGATGACGATCGGCGTGGTGGCACTGAATCGCGGATCGCTCCGCAATGTGCGACAGACCTCGAACCCATGCATGTCGGGCATCTGGGCATCGAGGATGATCAGGTCCGGCTGCGCCGCCCGGGCCCGTTCCAGCGCCTGCTGGCCGGTGTAAGCACGGACCACGGAGTACCCGTTCGGTCCGAGGATGCTCTCGAGCGATCGGGCAGACCATTCCTGGTCGTTGGCGATCAGCACGAGCGGCGTAGCGGGAGCCTTGTCACGATGAGCCATGAGGTCTGCCGATGGAAGTAGGAGGGGCGACAGGAGACGGCGGGTGACCGGATTGCAGGAGTCGTGCGGGGCGCCGACAAACATTCAACCTGTTGGGCCACAGGCGTTTAGCCGTAACTCTCGACTCTCCCTCCGCGCCGTATCGCGGAGGTGGCGCCACAGTATGGATGCTGGCGTGCCACGACTTGCACTGGCTGGTTGTGGCACGGTAGCTAGCCGAGTTGTGGTCCGCCAGCAACGACTACACCCTCTGCTCTACTTGCTCCTAGGGCCTCCAAGGCCATCCTAACAAGCGGCCACACAATGGCTTAGATGTTTGGGGCCGAGCTGGACGGATTCGCGGCTTCACTCTTGAATGAAGAAAACGGCACGCCAGTGACATGTGCAAACTTTTGCAGATATCGGTCCGCATGCCCCAGCCCATCCTTCCCGGCCTCCCCGCCGATCCGGGAAACGTGATCGACGAGCAGAACGCCCCCTCTTCCACGTCCAATAGTTCGGACGCGAGGGAGGAGCTCCCAGCGGAACGCTCGAGGTTCAGCCGGTGGCTGGCGAGCTTCGGTCTCGGTGAGACGCCGATTCCGTTGCTTCGGCCCCGACGACTGCCTACGCAGCCGGGAGGTCCGCTGACTTCGAGTGAGTAGTATCACAGGGTTTCCTCCACCCTGCCGTTAATCTGCATTGTCCTACTTGGTCGCCGTGGGGGTGTAGTGCCGCTACCTGAGCCTGAAGGCCGTTCGCGACGTTCGAGTGGTGCCACCCTTCGACCCCGACATCTTCCTCGGACCCCAACGACTATGAGCATGGGATCTGGCACCTCTGGAGTTCGGCGCGCTCAGTTGGCTCGGCCTGCGACTGCCGGCCGGTTCGCCCCGAGTTTGCCGCGACGCCGCGGTCGCGTCTTCTCCAGCGCTGGGTCCCGAATGCTGGAGCTGGTGCCTTCAGCCGAGCTGCTCAATCGAGGGATGAATCTGCTGCTCGCCGTGATCGCGTTGATGTTGGTGCTGCCCGTGCTCGTCATCATCGCGCTGGCGGTGCGATTGACCTCGCGGGGCCCGGTGCTCTATCTGCAGGAGCGGGTGGGGCTCGACCGCCGCGGCCTCGGCCGCGCCGCCCAGAACCACCGGCGCGGGCGCGACCTGGGGGGCCGGCCCTTCACCATCTACAAGTTCCGCACGATGTGGCTCGATGCCGAGCGCGAGAGCGGCGCCGTCTGGGCCCGGCAGCACGATCCCCGGGTCACCCCGGTGGGCCGCATCCTGCGCCA
>JACCSE010000077.1 GCA_013813145.1 Gemmatimonadales bacterium | reverse complement strand
GCGATCGGCTGCGTCAGCTCGCGCGCCGCCCCGACCAGCACCCGGTCGTCCGCGTTCAGCACCAGTCGCCCGTCGGTCCCGATCGCGCGGGCCACGAGCAGCTTGGTCCGGGCCAGGGTCTCCACGTCCTGCACCCCGAACTCGCCGAGGTGGTCGTCGGCCACGTTGGTGACGACGGCGACGACGGCCCGCTCTACCGCCAGGCCGCGACGAAGCAGACCGCCCCGCGCGGTCTCCAGAATCGCCATCTCCACTTCGGGCTGCCGCAGCAGCAATCGGGCGCCGCTCGGGCCCGAGTAGTCTCCACCGTCAATCAATCGGCCGGCGACGCTCACGCCCTCGGTCGAGGTGATCCCGGCCACGCGGCCCGCCGCCGCCGCCATCGCGGCCAGGAGTCGGACGGTGGTGGTCTTGCCGTTGGAGCCCGTCACCAGCGCGATGGGGACATCGTGGACCTGGGTCCAGTCCACGGCCGATGGCGACGGGATCGCGTGGTCGGGCCAGACCCGGACCCCGCGTCCCGAGCCGACCGAAACTTGCTCCTCGCCGTGCAGGAAGGTGACTCCTCGCTCTCGCGCCGCGTCGCGCAGCGCGAGAAGCTCCGGCTTCCGCTCGGCGGCGATCGTCGCGCGAAGGGTGTGGGCGAGGGCGGTGAGATCCGGCGGGGGTGCGCCCGCGAGCTCGGCCTGGGCCCATGCCCACCCCGCCTCGTTGAGCTCGCTCGCCGCGTAGAGCGCGTCGGAGGGCGCGGTGAACGCGACGCTCGCGCCGCCGGCGAACGCGCGGACGGCGACCGTCTCGCCCCGCCAGCCCACCGCGTCCAGCAGCTGGCCCGCCGCGGCCCGCCAGGCCGCGAGTACCCGATCCCGCTCGGCGTCGGTGAGCTCGAGATCGAGCACTGCCCCAGCCCGATCGAGCAGGAGGCCGGGGCCGGTGAGCCGGCGGGAGTCGAGGAGGCGCATGGGCCGGAATAGTAGGCCCGGGTGTGCGCTATGTCACCGACGATCGCCCGCGCGCCGGGTGATCGTGGGCACCCCATGATTCGTGAATCGAACTCGTCAGGGATCCGAGTTTCCGAGCTGGAAATTGTTCGGCTCCGGGCCCAGCGCGGGCCCAACTACTGGAGACTGGCTCCCGTAATCGCCTGCGACATCCGGCTGGGCGGGCTCGAGCCGCTGACGTCGGCCGACCTGCCCGGCTTCACCGAGCGCCTGCTCGCCGCGATCCCGTCGCTGCACGGGCATCCGTGCTCGCGCGGCCGCGCCGGGGGTTTTGTCGAGCGGTTGAAAGAGGGGACCGGGTGGCCTCACGTGCTGGAACACGTGTCGCTCGAGCTCCAGACGCTGGTCGGCGCCGACGTCGAGTTCGGCCGCGTCGTCCCCTCGCCGGACGGCGCGAGCTGGTCGGTGATCGTCGGCTACGAGCAGGAGGAGGTCGGCCTCGAGAGCATCCGTCGCGGCGTCGACCTGATCCGCGCCTGCCTCGGAGGGGAGCCGATCGACGGCGGCGCCCTGCTGAGCGGCCTCCGCGATATCCACGACCAGGTGCGCCTGGGCCCTTCCACCGCGGTCATCGTGGAGGAGGCTCGCCGGCGGGGGATCCCGGTGCGGCGGCTCGGCACCGGCTCGATGGTGCAGCTCGGCCTCGGCTGCTATCTCCGCCGGATCCGCGCCACCGCGACCGACGCCACCAGCATCATTGCGGCCGACATCGCGCAGGACAAGGATATCACCAAGCAGGTGCTCCGGAACATCGGGCTGGCCGTCCCGGTGGGGGCGGTGGCGCGGTCGGTGGAGCGCGCGATCGAGATCGCGGGCGAGATCGGCTATCCGGTCATCCTCAAGCCGCTGGCCGGCAACCAGGGCCGGGGCATCTCGCTCCGGCTGGATGACGAAGCCGCGGTGCGCGCGGCCTGGACCGGCGGCGCCGAACGTTACGGCGCGATGGTCGTCGAGCGACACGTGGACGGACGCGACCACCGGGTGCTGGTGGTGAACGGCCGCGTGGTCGCGGTCGCGGAGCGGGTGGCGGCGCATGTGACCGGCGACGGAAGCCGCACGGTACGCGAGTTGATCGAGGAGGTGAACCGGGATCCACGCCGCGGCGCCGGACACGCGAACCTGCTGACCGCCATTCCGGTGGACGAGGGAACCGAGGAGTTCCTCGCGGCGGGCGGGCGCACGCTCGAGAGCGTTCCGGCGGCGGACGAGCGGGTCTTCCTCCGGCCCACCGCCAACCTCTCCACCGGCGGAACTTCGATCGATCGCACCGACGACATCCATCCCGACAACGTCACCGCCTGCGAGATGGCGGCCGGCGTGATCGGGCTCGACATCGCCGGACTCGACATCCTCACCGGCGACATCTCGGTTCCGTTCAAGCAGAACGACGCCGTCATCATCGAGGTCAACGCCGTGCCCGGGATCCGGATGCACACCCACCCCGCGGCCGGCCGCCCGCGCAACGTGGGCGGCGCGATCCTGGACATGCTGTTCCCCGACGGCGCCCGCGCGACCATTCCGGTCATTGCGGTGACCGGGACCAACGGCAAGAC
>JACCSE010000076.1 GCA_013813145.1 Gemmatimonadales bacterium | reverse complement strand
AGGTCGCCCTGCAGCAATCGCCTGCTGCTTCATGACGGCCTCATGACGGCTCTGGTCGAGGTCGAGAACCTGGTCAAGCACTATCCGATCCGGTCGGGCATCGTGTTCCGTCACAACGTCGGTGCGGTGAGGGCGGTCGACGGCATCTCCTTCGACCTGGAGCAGGGCGAGACAGTCATCGGGGCTCACGTAGCGGGCCCGCTCGGTGAATGGCTCGGCGAAGATCCGCCCCTCCAGCAAGTAGGCAAGGGTCGGCGCCTGGCGAAACCCCCTGGCGAGCAGGAAGGCCCGCAGCGCCATCTTGTGGTTGTACAGGCCGTCCCATTCGTTGACCCGTCCGAACATCCGGTGATACTGGAAGTCGCTCACGTAGTCTCGGGGGTCGTTGCGCGGCAGATCGTATAAGACCGCCGATTCGGCGAAGAACCCTCGCCGCCACACCTCGAGCCGCCGCCCGAACGGCATCGGCGGGTGCCCCCCGAGCTCGTGCTTGAGCCAATACGCGCCGGCGCGGAGGACGCAGTAGGCCTCGCCGCCCAGCAGGAGCCGCAGCACCGACGGTTGCTCGTAGACCCGGCCGTCCCACTTGCCGGTGAAGAGGGGCTCCGTGGCCGTGGCGGCTCGTCGGTCGAGCTTCATCAGACCACCCCGTAGGCCTCGTAGAAGCGCCGCACCCCGACATCGCGGAGCAATCCGCCGTGAACCTGGAGCAGGCTCACTCCACCGTTGCCGTTGGCCTCGATGATGACGGAAACCCCGTCGCGGTCCACCAGCACGTCCCAGCTGGCTATCCGGTTGAATGGCAGCGCCGCCGCGGCGCGGAGCACGGTCGTGACGATCCGGTCCCAGCCGGGCAGCGGTCTCCCGGAGATCTGGGCTCCGGTATCCGGGTGGCGCTCGATGCACACCTCGCCCCCGGGCGCTTCGCTCCTGATGTCGGGGTGGAGTCGCGCGGTTCCCAGCCTCCCGGTTGCCGGGTCGATGGGCGCGCACACCGCGCCGTCCAACCAGTGGTCCGCCGGAATCGTCGCTGCCGTGCCGATCCGCTGCACCGCCCGGGCGAGAAACGGCGCCGGATCGTCCGGATGCCAGAGGGTGAGCATACGAATCGTGTTGGCGCTCTCGGGATGCAGCTCCCGCCAGAAATCGCCCTGCTCCAACCAGCGTTCGATCAGCCACGCATTGGTCGGGCGATGAGGATTCTGCCGGGCATGCATCTCGGCCTCGAAGCCGGCCAGGTCGAACGGCGCCGTCTGGCGGCCCCGGCGCCGGACCAGCCGGCCATCGCGGTGCTCGATCAGGAACAGACCCTCACCGCCGAGACTCGCCTCCTGCTTGACGACGTACCGCGCGGGCGCACCATCTCCCCGCAGGCGCTCCGGAAGCCCCTCGAGCCGGACGGTCCGCGCGGCCGGAGTGAAGGGATCGAGCAGCACGCGACCGGCGTGGATGTAGGCGACCGTCTCCGCCTGGCGGAATCCCATGGCGAGCAGGAAAGCGCGGAGGGCCAGCTTGTGATCGTAGATCGCCTGCCAGGCGTTGAGCCGCCAGCAGCGTACCAGGTGGGTGTAATCGCTGATGTACTCGCGCGCATCGTTGCGCGGAAACTCGTAAATCAGGGCGGACCGGCTGTAGAAGCCGCGGCGCCACATGCCAAGCTTCCGGAAGAGCGGCAGCCTGGCCGGAGCCTGCAGCTCGTACTTGAGCCACTTGACCGTGGAGGCGGCCGTCTGGAATATCTTCCGGTCCGCGACGCCGGCATCGGGCGGAATTCGGAAGGCCGGCATCTCAGTCGCGGGCTGCGCGGTAGAAGCGGAACTTCCCCGACGGCTCGCGGGGAATCTCCGCCACCGATTGGACCGTCACCCGGCATTCCGCTCCGAACTTCGCGCGCACTCCGTCTACCAGCGCCCGGGCGGCGCCGTCGTCGAAACCCGGCCCCGGCTGTACCAGAACGGTCCAGGTCAACTGGTCCCGCTGCTCGAACAGCACTCGCGCGATCGCGGTCGCCGGGATTTCTCGGAGCGCCTGTTTGAGCACCTGACCGAGCGCGGCGGTACCGTGGACCCGTTCGCCGGCGGCGGTCAGGAGAAGGTCTCCCACTCGCCCCTCGATATCCGCGAGGACCGGATGGTGACGGCCGCAGACGCACGGATCGGGCAGCAGGCGCCCCCGGTCACCGACTCGATAGCGTACCAGCGGCATGGCACGGTTGGTAGTGCAGGTCAGCACGATTTCCCCCATCTCTCCCGGCTCGACCGGCTCCCCATCGCGCAGGATCTCCACCTCGATATGATCCGCGAAGATGTGGAGCGAGCCGGCGGGACACTCGTAGCCCGCGGTGCCGGTCTCGTTGCAGCCATAGGTGGAGATCACTCGCGCGCCGAGTCCCTCCTCGATCTGCCGGCGCTGAAAGGGATAGAGCATCTCACCGAAGACCTTGGCGTAGGGCACCAGCGGCCGGGGAGCGTTCGGCGCCAGCAGCCGGGCGTGTCGGGCGAGCTCGACCACGGCCGAGGTGTAGCCCCAGACGTAGCGCGGCTTGCCGGTCTGGAGGTGGCGGACCGCGGCCGCAAGTCGTTCGTCCGAAAGGTCGGTGGCCGGGACCGCGTAGCGGTTGCGGATCCACTCGGCCCAGGGCCCCTCGGTGCGCGGACGCAGGCTGACGGAGCGGTCGCCCATCCGGATGCCGTACCAGAGAAGGCCGCGGTAGTCGCCGGCCCAGGCCCATGCCGCTCCGGCGGGGTCGGTGGCGATGCGGAGCGGCTGCCCGGTGGAGCCCGACGTGGTACGATACGAAGTGCCCCGAATCGGCGGACGAGCCAGAAGATCGTTGAACCGCGATTGAAGCGTTTCCCGGGTGAGGACCGGCCAGGCACGCAGGTCGAGGGTACGGCCGTGGAGTGCCTCTCGCCACGCGCCTTCGCCGTACAGCGGCACATGCGCCTTGGCATGGCCCAGGGTCCGCGCCAGCCGGGCGGCGCGCAACCGCCCGAATGCCGCCGGGTCGAGGCGCTCCCACTCTTCCAGTTGCCGGATGCACCGAGCCAGCGGCCGCCGCCGGAGCAACTGAATCGTGCCGTAGAGCGCCTCGTGGAAGCGTTCGCTCGCCAGTCTGGGTCGCATCGTCGCCTCCCGCTGCACTCTAGATCCTATCTGTACGAGCAAACTATTCAGCTTAAGTGAGCGCCGCTGGGACTACAGTGACCACAATCACGAACCGCGAAGGGCGGCGTCGCCGACGCGATAGCGCCGCCGTGGCATCACGTTGGGTCATGCGCGGAGACCATGCACCGGTCGCGGAGGTTCCCCCCACCTTTGAGGGCAGCATCCCACCAAGTAGAGGATTAGTTTAGTCCGGCACTCCCGTCCCCGGGAAGTATCGTAACACCGAGCCGGAGCTTGAATGGGACTTCCAGTATCTGGTCCGGCACCCCGCGAGGACGCCGACCTCGAGACCGCCTCCGAAGGTTACGCCCAGCGCTTCTCGGGCCCGGTCGGCCGCTGGTTCCTGGAGCTCCAGGCGCGGACGACCATGGCGTTGCTCGACGACCTGCCGCGGGGCTCCACTGTCCTCGACGTCGGCGGCGGGCACGCCCAGATTGCCCCCGCGCTGCTCGCGGCCGGGTACGAGGTCACCATCGCCGGGAGCAGCGAGGCGAGCGGGGCCCTGCTCGCCGATCGTCTGGGGGGCGCCCGCTATCGCTTCGAGGTGGCCGACCTGGACGCGCTGCCCTACGCGGATGGCACCTTCACGGCGGTCACCTGTTTCCGGTTGCTACCGCACAGCGTCGGTTGGGAGCGCCTTCTCGGTGAGCTGTGCCGGGTGGCACGCCGCGCGGTCGTCATCGACTATCCCTCGAGCCGGAGCGTGAACCGGTTCGCCGATCGACTCTTCGGCCTCAAGAAGCGGATCGAGCAGAATACCCGTCCTTTCGAGCTGTTCCATCCGCGGCAGATCCGCGAGGCATTCGGCCGCCGCGGTTTCGAGGTGCGATCGGAGCGCCCTCAATTCCTGCTCCCTATGGTTCTCTACCGGCTCACCGGCTCGGTCCCCTTGGCGCGCACCGCCGAGTGGCCTGGCCGGCGACTGGGTCTCACGCGGATGCTGGGATCGCCGGTGATCATTCGGGCGGACCGGGTGGGTGGGGAGTGAGTATCGGTTACGGGCTAGCGGCTATCGGCTGCCAGCTATCGGCTATCGGCTATCAGCTATCGGCTATCAGCTATCGGCTATCAGCTATCGGCTATCAGCTATCGGCTATCGGCTATCGGCTATCGGTCCGCCATAATGGGCTCGGTTTGCAGAGCGGGCCTGACCGTTGGCGGATAGCCGATAACCGATAGCGGATAGCCCATAGCCCATACCTTACCGCACTCACCCGACCACCTTGCCCCTCGCTCCCAGAATCGGCCGACTCCTCGCGGCCCTCGGCACGATCGCCATCCTCGGGCTCACGCTCTACCCCAATCCCCGCCAAGCGGCGGCTTCGGCGAACACGGCGCTCACCTGCCTGGCCTGCGGCGCCCAGGGCGGGGCGGACATCACGCACAACATCCTGCTGTTTCTGCCGCTCGGCGTTGGGCTCGGGCTGGCGAGATGGCCTTGGCGCCGCGCGGTGGCGGCGTCGGCGTTGCTCTCCTTTTCGGTGGAGGGGCTGCAGTATTTCGTCGTGGCCGGCCGGGACGCGAGCCTGGGCGACCTCCTCAGCAACACCACGGGCGGAGCGCTCGGCGCGGCGCTGGGCCCGTGGCTCGGCGGGGTACTCTGCCCAACGCGCGGGGCGGCGCGCAGACTGCTCGCGGGCGGCGTAGCCGCCTGGCTCGGACTGCTGGCCCTCTCGGGTTGGCTGCAGCAACCCGGGGCGGGAGACGGCAGCCTCACCAGCACCTGGGCCCGCCACTCGCCGAGGCCGAACGCCTTTCTGGGCAGCGTGCATTTCGCCGGCGTGGACGGGGTCGCCATGCCGCCCGAAGGAACGCCCCCGGAATCGCTCGCGCTCCGGAGTCGGTTCGAGCAGGGCGAGATAGGGCTCGCCGTCCAGGTGGTGTCGGGCCGGCCGACGGCCTTCGGGTGGATCTACATGCTCCTGGCCGACGAGAGTCCTCAGCTCGGCTTCAATCAGCAGGGAAGGCGCGCCCTGCTGGTAGTGCCGGTGCGAGGGCTCCGGTACAAGCTCAGGCCGCCGACGCTGAGTCTCCCGGGCGCGTTCCCGCGGCGGCCAAGTGTGCCGGTGGCGCTGGAGGGTGGTCGACAAGGCAATCGTATCTGGCTCGCCTCGTCCTACGCCGGCAGGCGACGCGCCACCGAGCTGGTCCTGAGTCCTTCCCACGGTTGGGCGATGCTCGACCCGTTCGGCTTCACCCTGGGCCCGGGGGTGCGACTCGTCACCGCCGGGCTCATCGCCCTGGTGATCCTTCCGCTGGGCTATTGGGGCGCGGCGGTCGGCCGGCCGGCTCAGGCGTTGCCGGCCCTTGGTCTCGCGCTGGTCGGCGGGCTCGGCGTCGTGCCGGCGCTCGGCGGATATCCTCCGGGGCACTCGTCGGAGTGGCTGGCCGGGGGGCTCGCCGCCGCCGCCGGATGGGTTCTCTACCGATTCGCGGCTTATCTTGAATCTCAATGCGGCTCTCCTTCCGCCAGCGTATCCTCCTCATCCTGATCTGCCTGGGCGCTATTCCCACCGCGCTGGCGATCCTGGGCTGGGGGCTGACGATCCGCGCAAGATCGCCGGCGACCGGCCCTCGGCAGGCGCTGGAGGAAGTCGGCGCGAGCGGCCGCGTGCTGCTGGAGACGCTCGACACCACCCGTTTCGCTCCCGCCGAGCGGGAAGCGCTGACCGCCCACGCCACGACGCTCAATTCCGCCCTGGGACGCCTTCAACGGGCGGAGACGTTCGGCCGCTACTACTACGCCGGTCTGGCCGTGGCGGTGCTGCTTCTGGGGGCCGCATTCCTGTACGCCTCGGTCAGGACCGGCGGCCATCTATCGCGCCAGCTCAGCCGTCCCATCGAGGAGCTCATCGGGTGGACCGGCCACATCCGGCGGATGGAGCCGTTGCCGCCGGACCTGCCCCAGCGCGGCGCTCCCGAGTTCGCGGCCCTCCGCACCGCGCTCAGGGAAATGGCCGAGGCGCTGGAACGAGGGCGCGCCCGGGAGATCGAGGCGGAGCGGCTCCGCGCGTTCCGGGAGACCGCCCGCCGGGTGGCGCACGAGATGCGGAACCCGCTCACCCCGATCCGGCTCGCCGTCGCGCAGCTCGCGCGCAACGCCTCGAGCGAGCAGGTCGAGGCGATCGACGTTCTCCGGTCGGAGTCCGGCCGACTTGAGCAGCTCGCCCGGGAGTTCACCGAGTTCGGCCGGCTCCCCGAGGGCCCGGCGGCGCCGGTTGATCTGGTCGAGCTGCTGGAGGAGCTGGCGCGGACGACCTTGCCGCCGGGGATCGCGCCCCGGCTGGCGCTGGATCCGGCCACTCCAGTTCTCCTCGGCCACTACGACCCGCTCCGGAGGGCGTTCAGCAACATCCTGCGCAACGCGGTCGAGGCCTGCGAGGGGAGCGGTGAGCTCGAGATCGCCGCGGCGCCCGAGGACGGTGCGGCCCGGGTGACGGTTCGGGACCACGGCCCCGGAGTTCCGCCGGAGCTGGGGGCTCGGATCTTCGATCCCTACTGGACCGGCAAGGCCGGCGGGACCGGCCTCGGGCTGGCCCTGGCCAAGCAGACGGTGGAGCTTCACGGCGGGACCATCGATGTCGAAGCCACCCCGGGCGGCGGCGCCACGTTCGTCGTGAGGCTGAGAGGTCGGTGAGCGGAGCGCCGGCTCAGATTTTTCTGGTCGACGACGAAGCCAATATCCGGCGCATGCTCGGAGCGCTGCTTCGGGACGAGGGCTTCACCGTCGCCGAGGCACCCAACGGCAACGCCGCGCTGTTGCAGGTAGACGGGGTCGATCCCGACGTCATCGTGCTCGACCTGCTGATGCCACCGGGCCCGGACGGGCTGGAGACCCTCACCCGGCTCCGGGAGCGCGGCCGTGCCACCCCGGTCATCATGATGAGCGGCAAGGCGCAGCTCACCGACGCCGTGCGGGCGGTCAAGCTGGGGGCGTTCCAGTTCCTGGAGAAGCCGCTCACGCCCGAAGCGGTGCTGGTAACTGTCCGTGCGGCTCTCGAGCTCAATCGCGCCCGCGCGGAGAACCGGACGCTCCTGGCGGAGCTCGCCCGGCGGGCCACGCTGATCGGCGAGAGCCCGGCGATCCGGCAGGTCCGGGCGCTGGTCGAGCGGGTGGGACCAACCGAGGCGCGGGTGCTGGTGACCGGCGAGTCGGGCACGGGAAAGGAACTGGTGGCGGGCGCGGTCCATGCCGCGAGCCGCCGGGCCTCGCGCCCCTTCGTGACGGTGAACTGCGCCGCGATCCCGCGCGATCTGGTCGAGTCGGAGATGTTCGGCCACGAGCGCGGCTCCTTCACCGGCGCCACCGAACGGCGGATGGGCCGCTTCGAACTCGCCCACGGCGGCACGCTGTTTCTCGACGAGATCGGCGACCTCAGCGCCGAGGCCCAGGCCAAGCTGCTGCGCACCCTCGAGACCGGCGAGCTCCAGCGGATCGGCTCGGAGGGAACGGTGCGAGTGGACGTGCGGGTGGTCTCGGCCACCAACCGGCGACTGCACGAGGAGGTGGACGGCGGCGACTTCCGGGAGGACCTCTTCTTCAGGCTGAATGTCTTTCCCATTCACCTCCCGGCGCTCCGCGAGCGGCTGGAGGATCTTCCAGCGCTGGTGGCGTACCTGGCGGAGCGGGTGCGCCCGCGGCGCGCCGCGTCCTTCACGCCGGCGGCGATGGAGGCGCTCGCCGCCTACGCCTGGCCGGGCAACGTCCGGGAGCTGGCGAACCTGGTGGAGCGCCTCAGCATTCTCAGCGGACCGACGGTGGATGCCGGCGCGGTGCGCCAGGTGCTGCGAAGCGGTCAGTCCGCCGCGGGGGGCCCCCCTGTCGTGCTGGGCCGCCCGCTCTCGGATGCGCTCGACGACTACGAGCGTGCACTGATCGCGGCCGCGCTGGCACAGGCGGCGGGCAACGTGGCGGAGGCGGCGCGGGTGCTCCAGACCGACCGCGCCAATCTCTACCGGCGGATCCGCCGGCTCGGACTCGAAAGCCCGAAGCCCTGAGCGGAGGACCTGCATGGCCCTGAGGACCGGAACGACCGGCGCGGCGTTGACGCTGGGAATGCTGCTCCTGCTGGCCCCGGCGCTTCGGGGCCAGGACAGTGTCATCGTCATCGACCCGGACGCGCCGCGGGTGGACACGTTGATGCGCGGGGGTCCGCCTCCCCTGCTCATCGCCGAGCTGATCGCCTTCCACAATGACTCGGCTACGACGCGGACCTCGGGAGACGTCACCTTTCCCGCGGGAAGCAGCTTCGAGGGACGGCTGGCGGCCTACCGGGGCACGCTTCGGATCGCGGGGAGGGTGCTGGGTCCGATCGCGGTCACCAACGGCACGCTCCAGCTCCAGCCGACCGCGGAAGTGGAAGGGGACATCCTCGTCGTCGGCGGGCGGCTGATCCGCTCGCCCGGGGCCCGGCACAGCGGCCGGGAGCGGGTCTTCTGGGACGCGGCACCGGTGCTCCGGACTCCCGAGGGAAGCCTGGTGCTCCGGGAACGGCGCCGCTCCCTCCGAGACCTCGCCACGGCTCGGACGTCGTTTCAGACCGGGCGGGTGCGCACCACGCTGCTGCTGGCGACGGGCGGAACCTACAACCGGATCGAGGGCCTGCCCATCGAATTCGGCCCTCTCTTCGAGCTGCGCCCCACGCCCCAGTCGGCGCTCCGGCTCGACCTGCGCGGCGTTCTCCGCACCGCCGGCGAGGGCAACCGGCTCACCAGCGACTTCGGCTACAACGTGCGGGCCGAGTACCGGAGGGCGCGCTTCGGCGTCGCGGGACAGGTGTACAGCGAGGTCGACCCGATCGAGGATCACCCGCTCTCGGCCAGCGAGTCGGGATGGTCGGCTTTCCTCCTTCAGCGCGACTATCGTGACTACTTCGAGCGGCGCGGCGCCGGGGGCGCCGTCTGGGTACAGCCGGCCCCGGCCCTGCGGCTCGAACTGTCGGTCCGGCGGGACCACGAGCGGTCGGTTCGCGCGATCGACCCGTGGTCGCTGCTCCGCAACGGCGACCGCTGGCGCCGGAATCCGCTGATCGACGACGGCCACTTCGTCACCACCGGCCTCCAGCTCGACTACGACACCCGGAACGAGCGGGACTTCCCCAGCACCGGTTGGCTGATCCGGGCCCGGGTCGAGCACTCCACGAGCGACGACGTGGCGCCGGTCGTCCTGCCGGAGGAGGTCCGCCCCCCGATGCCGCTGGAGGATTACGGGTTCAGCGGGCTCTTCTTCGACGTGCGGCGCTACTCCAGGCTCACGCCGACGCTCCGGGTCAACGCAAGGCTCAGAGGGGACGGCTGGATCGAAGGCGACCGTTTCCCGATCCAGCGCCGGGTCTCGCTCGGCGGTCCCGACCTGCTGCCGGGCTACGAGTTCCGCGCCTTCACCTGCGCGCCGCGCGGCTTCAGCGATCCCGCCCTACCGGCGCTGTGCGACCGGGTCCTCACGGCACAGATCGAGGTACGCACCCGGCTGGGCCTCAACCTCGGCTACCGGCTGCGCGACCGCGAAGGTAGTCCGACCGGCCGGTTCATCGGTATCGAGGAGGCAGACCTCGTTCTCCTGGCCGACGCCGGTAAGGCCTGGCTCGCGGGCAGCGGGCCCGGGCAGGTGCCGGTCGACCGGATTCCAACCATAGGCGAGTGGAGAGTCGACCTCGGGGTAGGACTCGACGCTGGAGGTATCGGCGCCTACCTCGCGAAGGGGATCTCGGAGGGCGGGCCGGTCAAGCTCCTCTTCAGGCTGCAGCGTCGCTTCTAGTGCTCCGGCCCGCGCTTCCCCGCCCCGCGCTGGCCGCGATCATCGCGCTGGCCGCGGCGCTCGGGCCGGGAACGGCCCGGGCGCAGGCGCCGGCGCCCCGGGTGCGGCTCGAAGTGATACTGGCGCGGGACAGCGCCGGCAGCGGAACCAGGAACCCGGTGGTGCGTTCGCAGGACCTCCTGGCGGACGACCGCTGGCTCACGGCGCTCCGCTCCGGACTGCCGGTGCGGCTGCACTACCGCGTGGAGGTCTGGCGCTCCCGGGACGGCTGGTTCGACCGCTTCCAGCGGCAGACCGAGTGGGACCTGGTGCTGCGACACGAACCGCTGCTGGACCAATACACCCTGCTGACCGTCACCGGCACCGGGGTGCAGGAGCGGCGGTACGCCACGCTCGATGCGCTGACGGCGGCGCTCGGTTTTTCCTATCAGATCAACGTGCGGCCGAACCAGGCCGGCAGGTACTACTACGCGGCGTCGCTGGAGGTGTCGACGCTGTCGGACTCGGATCTCGACGAGCTGGAACGGTTTCTCGAGGGCGATCTCGAAGGCGTGGCGGAGGGCCGGGAAGGCATCGGCGACGCAATGGGCCGCGGGGCTACCCGAATGCTGCTCCGGCTGGCGGGGCTCCCGAGTTTGAGGTTGGAGGCGAGGACCGGGGCGTTCTTGGTACGATAGGCGAAACGGCGGTACGACGGTACGGCGGTACGACGGTACGGCGGTACGGCGGTACGGCGGTACGACGGTACGGCGGTACGGCGGTACGGCGGTACGGCGGTACGGCGGTACAGCGG
>JACCSE010000062.1 GCA_013813145.1 Gemmatimonadales bacterium | reverse complement strand
CTTGAGCGGATTGGCGCCGAAGGTGTTGGTTTCCAGCAATTGGGCACCGGCCCGGACGTACTCGCGGTGGATTTCCCGCACGAGGTCGGGCCGGCGCAGGTTGAGCTCGTCGTAGCAGACGTTGAGGAACACGCCGCGTCCGTAAAGCATCGTGCCCATCGCCCCGTCGGCGACGTGGACGCGGTTGTCGGTGAGGAGATCGCTTAGAGTTCGCATGGTACTCCTGTCGGCCGTGCGTCATCCTGAGCGGAGCGAAGGATCGGCCGGCGCATGCACCACCCAACCGATCCTTCGCTCCGCTCAGGATGACCGAGGTTGGCCGCTGTCATCAGCGCTCGTAGTTAAGGTTCGGCGCCAGCCACCGCTCCACCGTCGCCGGGTCCATCCCTTTGCGGCGGGCGTAATCTTCCACCTGATCCCGCTCCACCTTCCCGATTCCGAAGTACCGCGCGTCAGGGTGCCAGAAGTACCACCCGCTCACCGAGGCGCCGGGGAGCATGGCGTAGCTTTCCGTGAGGGTGATGCCGGCATTCCGCTCGGCGTCGAGCAGCCGGAACAGCTCGCCCTTCTCGGTGTGATCGGGGCAGGCCGGGTAGCCTGGCGCGGGGCGGATGCCCTGGTACTCCTCCCGGATGAGCTGGGTGTTCTCCAGCGTTTCCTCTCCGGCGTACCCCCAGAACTCGGTCCGCACCCGCTCGTGCAGGCGCTCGGCGAAGGCTTCCGCCAGACGATCGGCCAGTGCCTTGGCCAGAATGGCGCTGTAATCGTCGTGCGCGGCCTCGAATTCCGCGACCAGCTGGTCGAGCCCCACGCCTGCAGTCACGGCAAAGGCGCCGACGTGATCGGCGAGGCCGCTCTCCCGCGGGGCCACGTAGTCGGCGAGGGCGAGGTTGGGGCGGCCGGGCGGCTTCGGCATCTGCTGCCGGAGCGAGTGGATGATTCCGGCCTGAGTGGAGCGGGCGGCGTCGGCATAGAGCTCGATGTCGTCGCCCACGCTGTTGGCCGGAAAGAACCCGACCACTCCGCGGGCGCGGATCGGCCGCTCCTGCACGATGCGCTCCAGCAAGGCCCGCGCGTCCCGAAACAGCCCGCGGGCCGCCTCGCCCACCCTCGGGTCGTCCAGGATGGCGGGATAGTGGCCGGCCAGCTCCCAGGTCTGGAAGAAGGGCGTCCAGTCGATCCGCTCGACCAGCTCGTCGAGCGGGTAGTCGTCCAGCACCCGGATGCCGGTGAAGCATGGCGCGGGCACCGGGCGGGCGGACCAGTCGATCGCGAGGCGGTTCCGTCGGGCGTCGGCGATCGGTTGCCGGCGCTCGGCCGGCCGGCGGTCGGCGCGCTCCACCCGGATACCCTGATACTCCGAGCGTATGCCCTCGACGAAGCCGGTCCGAAGCGCGTCGCTCAACAGGCTGCCCGCCACCCCGACCGCGCGTGAGGCATCCACCACGTGCACCGTCGGCGAGCGGTAGTGGGGTGCGATCTTGACCGCGGTATGCACCCGCGACGTCGTCGCCCCTCCGATCAGGAGCGGGACCTTGAATCCCTCCCGCTCCAACTCGCCGGCCACGAAGCTCATCTCCTCCAGCGACGGCGTGATCAGCCCGCTCAGCCCGATGAGATCCACGCCTTCGCGCCGGGCGGTTTCCAGGATCTTCGCCGCGGGTACCATGACACCGAGGTCGATCACCTCGTAGTTGTTGCACTGAAGAACGACGCCCACGATGTTCTTCCCGATGTCGTGCACGTCGCCTTTCACGGTGGCGAGCAGCACCCGGCCTTTCTGCTGCCGCCCACCGTCCGCCGACCCCTGGCGGAGCGCGAGTTTCTCCGCCTCGATGTAGGGTATCAGGTGCGCCACGGCCTTCTTCATCACCCGCGCGCTCTTCACCACCTGGGGCAGGAACATCTTCCCGGCGCCGAAGAGATCGCCGACCACGTTCATCCCCGCCATCAGCGGACCCTCGATGACCTCGATCGGACGCTCCGCCTGGCGGCGGGCCTCCTCGGTGTCCTCCACGATGTAATCGGCGATCCCGTCGACCAGCGCGTGGGTAAGACGCTCGGCCACCGGCGCGCGGCGCCACGCCAGGTCGGTCGCCTCGGCGGCGGCGCGGCCCTGTACCGTGTCGGCGATCTCGAGTATCCGGTCGGTGGCATCGGACCGGCGGTTGAGGATCAGGTCCTCCACCCGCTCCAACAGGTCGGGGGCGATGTCGGCGTGGATGGGGAGCTGGCCGGCGTTCACGATCCCCATGTCCATTCCCGCCGAGATGGCGTGGTAGAGGAACACGGCGTGGATCGCCTCCCGCACCGGGTCGTTGCCGCGGAACGCGAAGGACACGTTGCTCACCCCGCCGCTCACCAGCACGCCCGGTAGCGCCGCCTTGATCCGGCGGGTGGCCTCGATGTAGTCCACCGCGTAGTTGGCGTGCTCCTCGATCCCGGTTCCGATGGCGAAGATGTTGGGGTCGAAGATGATGTCGGACGGCGCGAAGCCCACCTGTTCGGTGAGGATGCGATAGCAGCGCCGGCAGATCTCCACCTTGCGCTCGGCGGTGTCGGCCTGACCCCGCTCGTCGAAGGCCATGACGATGACCGCCGCGCCGTAGCGCCGCACCAGGGTGGCCTGGCGGATGAACGGCTCCTCGCCCTCCTTCAGG
The DNA here is from genome assembly GCA_013813145.1 of Gemmatimonadales bacterium. GTDB lineage: Bacteria > Gemmatimonadota > Gemmatimonadetes > Gemmatimonadales > GWC2-71-9 > CAVVWJ01. Next base: position 1,055 of record JACCSE010000062.1, on the reverse strand, counting down.
CTGATCGAGTTCACCACGCCCTTCCCCTGCACGCACTTGAGTCCGGCCTCGAGGACCGACCACTTGGAGGAGTCGATCACCAGCGGCACCCGGCTGATGTCGGGTTCCGACGCGATGAGGTTGAGAAACGTCGTCATGGCGCGCTCGGAGTCGAGCATGCCTTCATCCATGTTCACGTCGATCATCTGGGCGCCGGCCTCGACCTGCTGGCGCGCGATCTCCAGCCCGGCCTCGTAGTCGCCGCCGAGGACCAGGCGGGCGAACTTCCGCGAGCCGGTCACGTTGGTCCGCTCGCCCACGTTGACGAACAGCGTCTCCGGCCCGATGGTGAGCGGCTCGAGGCCGCTGAGGCGGCAGCGCGACGGTGGGGCAGCGGGGTGGCGGGGCGGCAAGTCTCGGACGGCCTCAGAAATGGCGCGGATGTGGGCGGGCGTGGTTCCGCAACAGCCTCCGACCAGATTTACCAGCCCGTGTTCGGCGAACTCGCGGAGCACCCCGGCGGTGTGCTCCGGGGTCTCGTCGTAGCCGCCGAACTCGTTCGGGAGCCCCGCATTGGGATGGGTGCTCAGGTACACCGGCGCGATCCGGGAGAGCTCCTGCACATAGGGCCGGAGCGCCGCGGCGCCGAGGGCGCAGTTGAGCCCGATGCTGAGCGGGCGAGCGTGCGCCACCGAGTTCCAAAAGGCCTCGCTGGTCTGTCCCGAGAGCGTGCGGCCCGAGGCATCGGTGATCGTGCCCGAGATCATTACCGGCACCCGCCGGCCGAGCGACTCGAAGAGCGCTTCGACGGCGAAGATGGCGGCCTTTGCGTTGAGGGTGTCGAAGACGGTCTCGATCATCAGCAGGTCGGCGCCGCCCTCGAGGAGCGCCCGGGCCGCGTCACCGTAGGTCGCCGCCAGCTCGTCGAACCGGGTATTGCGGGCCCCGGGGTCGTTCACCTCGGGCGAGATCGAGGCGGTGCGGTTGGTGGGCCCCAGCACTCCCGCCACGAAGCGCGGGGTGTCGGGATCGCGGGCCTCGAACTCGTCTGCGGCCTCGCGCGCCAGCCGGGCGGC
>JACCSE010000056.1 GCA_013813145.1 Gemmatimonadales bacterium | reverse complement strand
CGCCATAATCGACGTGGAGAACGTGTTCCGTCGCCTCAAGGAGAACCATCACCTGCCGGAGGGCGAGCGGCGGCCGGCCTTGCGGGTAATCTACGAGGCCTCCCGCGAGATCCGCGCGTCGATCGTCAACGCCACCCTCATCATCATTGTGGTCTTTCTGCCGCTCTTCTTCCTGGGTGGGGTCGAGGGCCGGCTCCTTCGGCCGCTCGGCTTCGCCTATGTCGTCGCCATCCTGGCCTCGCTCCTCGTGGCCGTGACGGTGACGCCGGTGCTGTGTGCCTACCTGCTGCCGAACGCCAAGGCCGTTCAGGAGGAGCGGGAGAGCCGTCTGGTCCGCTGGCTGAAGGGGCGCTACGGCCGGGCCCTCGAGTGGGTGCTGGCGCGGCCGCGGCAGGTGCTGGCGGCGGCTGTCGTCGCGTTGCTCGCGGCGATCGCCTCCCTGCCGCTCCTGGGCTCGTCGTTTCTCCCCGAGTTCAACGAGGGCGCGCTCACCGTCTCCGTGGTGACCGTGCCGGGCACGTCGCTGGAGGAGGCCGACGGGATCGGCCGGCGGGTGGAGCAGATCCTCCTGGCCAACCCTGGGGTCGAGAACACCGACCGCCGCCAGGGCCGCGCTGAGCTCGACGAACACGCGCAGGGGGTGAACGCGGCAGAGATCGACGTCACCCTGAGGGAGCACGCGGACAAGGAACAGCTCTTCGAGGAGCTCCGGCGCGAGTTCTCCACGATTCCGGGCACCAGCGTCACGATCGGCCAGCCGATCGGCCACCGGATCGACCACATGCTTTCCGGCACCCGGGCCAACATCGCGGTGAAGATCTTCGGGCCCGACCTCTACCAGCTGCGCCAGGTAGGCGCCCAGGTGCGCGATGCGATACAGCGCGTGCCCGGCGTGGCCGACCTCCAGCTCGAGCAGCAGATGGACGTGCCGCAGCTCCAGATCCGCGCCGATCGTGGAGCCATGGCGCGCTACGGGATGACCGTGGGCCAGCTCGCGGAGGCCATCGATGTGGCGTTCAACGGCGAGGTGGTATCGCAGGTGCTGGAGGAGGGGCGGAGCTACGATCTGGTGGTCCGCTTCCCGCCGGCCCTCCGAGCCAACGCCGAGGCGATCGCGGGCGTCATGTTCGACACGCCGACGGGACAGACGGTGCCGCTCTCGCAACTCGCCACCATCAGCGTCACCCGGGGACCCAACACCATCTCCCGCGAGAACGTGCAGCGGAAAATCGTGGTCCAGGCGAACGTGGCCGGCCGTGACCTGGGCAGCACGGTGGCAGACATTCAGCAGGCCGTCGCCGAGCTGGTCGAGTTGCCCCCAGGCTACCACGTCGTCTACGGCGGGCAGTTCGAGAGCCAGGCCGAGGCGACCCGCACGCTCGGGGCGCTCTCGCTGCTGTCGATCGCGGCGATCTTTCTCATCCTCTACGCTGAGTTTCGCTCGACCCGGACCGCAGTGCTCGTGATGGCGAACTTGCCGCTGGCATTGATCGGCGGCGTCGCGGCCGTGCTCCTAACGGGCGGCGTCGTGAGCATCGCGTCGCTAGTGGGATTCGTCACGCTCTTCGGGATCGCGACTCGAAACGGCATTCTCCTCGTGGCCCACTATCGATACCTGCTGGCCGAGGGCGTCTCCTTCCGCGAGGCCGTGGTGCGGGGCTCGCTCGAGCGGCTCTCGCCGATCCTGATGACGGCGCTTACCGCGGGACTCGCGCTGATTCCGTTGGCCCTCGGCGGGGGCGAGCCGGGAAACGAGCTGCAGACGCCCATGGCGATCGTGATCCTGGGCGGGCTGCTGTCGGCGACGGCGCTCAACATGGTCGTGCTGCCCGCGCTGTATTGGCTGTTCGGCGAGCGCGAGGTGGCGATTGCGGAAGCGCCAGCGGACGCCTGGTGGGTGGCGGAGGCGCCGGCCCCCATCGCGCTTCAGGGCAGATGAGCTGACCATGCCTCCGCGGCGGACCGGCCAGCGAGCTGGGGTCGGCAAGGCCCTCGCCGCAGCAGCGCTCTTCGGCCTGAGCACCCCGCTTGCCAAGGCGTTGCTGGCGAATGTCGCACCCAGGTTCTGGCCGGCCTCCTCTATTTGGGCTCATCTCCGCCGCCGGTCCGGCGAGCGCGACGAGCAGCGCGAGCAGCGGCCCGACGGTCACGATCTCAGGACGATAGCGGCTTCGGGGGCACTCGGGCGCTCGTCCCAGGTGGTCTGCACCAGCACCGCCATGAGCGCGAGGATAAGGAAAATCATGGAGCCCAGGATGGCGACCGCGGCGCGCGGGGGTACCGGGGCGGCGGCAGTCGCCGGGGCAGAGGCGGCGGAGTCGGCGGACACGATGGGAACCGGGAGCGGGGGGTGAGAGATCATCCGGGAATGCGGAGCCGCACTCCGGCGCGGACATAGTCGTCGTGGCGTATCGCGTTGACCCGGCGAAGCGCTTTGAGGGACACCCGGTAGCGCACCGCGATGCCGCTGAGCGTCTCGCCGCGGCGCACCCGGTGGGTTCGGGCACTCCCACCGTGCGAGCTCCTGGCCTCGGTGGCCCGCATGGCGAGCGCGGTGGGGATCGCCACCGCGGGAACGATCAGGCGGCTGCCCGCGGTCAATCGGTTGCTCCGCAGCTTCGGGTTGGCTGAGCGGATTTCGGCGGCCGGGAGCCGGTACCGGGCCGCGACCGCGGTTAGCGTCTCCCGCTTCCTCACCGTGTGGGTGAGAAAGTGGACCCGCTCCGAAGGCTCGAGCCCGGCGTATCCCTCGGCCACCGAGGCGCCGGTGCCGCTGGGGAGTCGGATGACCATCCGCGACTCAGGCGGCGTGGCGAGACGCAGGTACTGAGGGTTGAGCTCCCGGATCTCGTCGACGCTCGTGCCCGCCAGCCGCGCGATGACGTCGAGACCGGTCGCGTCCGCCACGACTATCGAGTCGTAGGCGAAGGGAACGGCCGCCGGCAGCCCGAAGCCGAACCGCTCCGGCTGCTTGGCGATGATCGCGGCGGCGATGAGCTTGGGGACATAGTCCTGGGTTTCGGCGGTCAGCAGGTCCGTGCCGGCCAGAAGGAAGAATGTGGCATCGCCGCGGGCCTCCCCGGCGGGCTCCGCCCCCCGGTCCACTTGGAGCTTGCCGAGGCTGCGGGACACCTTCCCCGCGCCCGCGTTGTAGGCCGCGGCCGCGAGATAGAGCGAGCCGAACCGAATCCGCAGGTCGCGGAGGTGACGGGCGGCGGCGTCGGTGGCCTTCATCGGGTCTCGGCGCTCATCCACCCACGTATCCACCCGCAGGCCATAGCCCTGCCCGGTGCCGCGCATGAACTGCCACATCCCGACTGCGTAGGACCGGCTCACCGCGTCGTTGGAATAGCCGCTCTCGATCAGCGCCAGATAGCCGAGGTCACCAGGCAGCCCTTCGGCCTCGAACCGCCGCCGGATCATCGGCTCGTACTTGGCGCCGCGTTCGAGGTACACCGCCATGCTGCTTCGTGCCGAGCTCTCGAAGTAGCTCAGGTAGTAGCGCACGCGAGGATGGTCCGCGTAGCTCCGGACATCGATATCCCAGCGCACTTGGCTTCCGTCGAACCCGGGCACCAGGCGTTCATCCGGCGCGGCCGCGGCCAGCTCGTCGAGCACCTCGGCGTCGGCCGCCGTTACGCCTTCAGAGGAAGGAGAGAGCTCTACCGGAGCGACGGACGAGTCCCGAACCGAGAAACCGGAAGGTGTGACGGATGCCGGAGGCAAAGCGGGAGCGCAGGCCCCGAGGGTGAGGAGTCCGGTGCAGAGGATCAGCGGTCGCTTCATTCCGGCCGTGGCGTAGGTTGTGGGAGCGAGGCAGGAGAGTGCCCCACGCTTCGCTTTGCACAAAGTGGGCCCCCGAGGGGAGGCGTTCTATGTAGTTGGCTGGGTGGGTCTTAGGTTTCGAACTGCGGGGCTCGACGGCGTGCGCGACCGGGCAAAAGCCGCGAGCGCTCGGCAAACTGCGGGCGAGTCAAGCCTTGCCCCCACGGGTCGGTGTTCGCCCCTGGGCGGGCCGGTTTTTCCGGCTCCGCTACTCGCTCCGCAGCGCGACCAGTGGGTCCACTCGGGCGGCCCGCCGAGCCGGGACGTAATTGGCCAGCAGCGTGGCGAGCGCCAGTAGCGCGGTGACCGTCACCAGCGTGGCGATGTCGGTGGGACCTACGCCGGAGAGCAACCCCGCCATCAGCCGCGCCACCGCCAGCGCGCCGAGCAGCCCGATGCCGATCCCCACCGCCGCCACGCTCATTCCCTGGCGCACCACCATCCGGACGAGCTGCCCGGGCTCCGCGCCAAGGGCGAGCCGGAGCCCGACCTCTCGCGTGCGCTGGGTGACGAGGTACGACGTGACGCCGTACACCCCCACCAGGCCGAGCAGGAGTGCGAGGCCGGCGAGGCTGCCGAGCAGCGTCATGCTGAATCGGCGCTGGGCGACCATTGTCGAGAGCAACTGGTCCATCGACTGAATCTCGTAGACCGGCTGTTCGGCGTCGATGCCGCGCACCTCGGCGCGTACCGCGCCCGCCAGACTGAGCGGATCTCCAGCCGTCCGAACGACGAGCGTCATCCGAGGTCCCGGCTCCATGGCGGGGGGGAAGAAGGTCTCGTGCCGGACCGGTGCGTCGTAGCCGGTGCGGCGCATGTCGCCGACCACCCCGACGATCGTCCTCCACGGTGCATCGCTCTCCTCACCGCCGTACTTGAAGCGCTTGCCGAGCGGGTTCTCGCCCCGCCAGAAGCGGCGGGCCATCGTCTCGTTGATGATCACCACCGGCGGCCCGTCGGCCCGATCCTGTGCGGTGAGTGTACCCCACGGCGGAGCAGCCCGCCATCATGCGGTTTTCGCCACCGGCACCATGAGATGTACGTCCCCGAACTCATGCCACAGATACCGATGACGCAGCGCCGCCTGGTAGGCGATCGCCAGGTGACGTCGTCCGGCCAGCGCCTCCAGCATCTTTAAGTGCGAAGACCGCGCCTCGTGCATTCCGGTCAGGATCGCATTTACCGCGTAGAGCCCGCGATCGGGGGTGACGATCAGGTCGGTCCAGCCTTGGCCCGGAATCACCCGGCCGTCCGTCGCGGCCACCGTCTCCAACGCCCGTACCGCGGTGGTGCCTACGGCGACGACCCGGCCACCGACGGCGCGCGTCCGGTTCACCGCATCAGCGGTCGCTGCCGGTATCCGGTAGCGCTCGGGGTGGGGCGCCTCATCGTACTCGAGGCTCGCCACGCCGGTGTGCAGCACGACCGGCGCCACGCCGACTCCCTTCCGCTTCAGCCGCTCGACGATCTTCCGGGTGAACGCCCGGCCGGCCGAGGGCATCTCGGCGCTGCCGGGCTCGGTGGCGAACACCGTCTGGTAGAACTCGAGCGGCCAGCGCTTCCGGACGTACTTGTACCTGATCGGCGAACCCCGCTCGGACGCGTACGCTGCCACACCTCCCGGGAAGTCGAGGACCGCGGTCCAGAGACGGGGTTGCGTCTCTGGACGCCACGGCTCGGTCAGCCTGGCCTCCGCTCCACCTGGGAGGGCGAGCCTCTCTCCGGACCGTCCGTCGCCGAGCGGCGCCGTCCCCGAGGCCGTGACTCGCCGCAGCTCGACGATCCACCGCCCGCCAGGCAATGGCGAGGATAGGTGAAGCGCGATCCGCTCTCCGTCTTCCCGCCACGCGTCGAGCGCCGCGTTGACCGTGGCGCTCGCGTTCACCACGAGCAGGTCGCCGGAAGCCAGGAAGCCGGGTAAGTCGCCGAAGCGGGCGTGGGTGACGGTGTCGTCGCCGATCCGGCTCACCAGGAGACGCACCGCGTCGCGCTCCAGGCCGCGGGCTTCGGGCGGCTCGCCGGCGGCGAGCGCCTCGGGCAGCTCGAAGTCGAGCATATCCAACTCCGCTGTCATGCTCACGCCACCCAGGCCATCGGCGCGAGCTGCTCCGCCTGATATCTGCCGCTCGGGAGGTTGCCCTCGAGCAGCGCGACGAAGGCCGGTACTCGCGTCGCCGGCAGCGGCCGGTCGCTGATGTCCTCGCCTGGAAACGCGGCCTGGTGCATGTCGGTGCGCATATCGCCAGGGTCTACCCAATACACCTTGAGGCTTTCATTCTCGGCGGCGAGCACGGCCGAGAGTTGGTCCAGCGCGGCCTTGCTGGATCCATAGCCGCCCCAGCCGGGGTAGGGGGTGGCCGCGGCGTCGCTGGTGACGTTGATCACGCGGGCGCCGGGCTTGAGCTCGGCGCTCAGCGCCTGCACCAGGCCGAGCGGCGCAATGACGTTCGCCTGGTAAACCGCCGTCAGCGCCTCCAGCGGATAGTCGAGGAGGGCGGGTTGCGGGCTGGGGCCAAGCATACCGGCGTTGTTCACCACGGCATCCAGCCCCGCGTGCCCGCGGGCGAGCACGGCCAGCTCTCGGCGGTGGGCCGGATCGGTGAGGTCGCCGGCGAGCATGGCCACGTGGGTGATGGTCGCCAGCTCGTCCCGCACCGGGCGCAGGCGGTCGGGGTCGCGAGCGGTGAGAATGAGATTCCATCCGCGCCCGGCCAGTCCTCGCGCGAGGGCGAGCCCGAGCCCACGCGAGGCGCCGGTGATGAGCGCGGTACGTTCGTTCGAGTTGTCGGTCATAGGATCCTCCGTTGACCCATCGTTGGGATCGGAGGAAGGATCGCGGGGGTCAGCCTCGGCGGGTATTGGCCGGTGGTGCAGGGGCGACGATGG
>JACCSE010000053.1 GCA_013813145.1 Gemmatimonadales bacterium | reverse complement strand
ATGTCATCCCGAGCGCAGCGAGGGATCTTTTCGGCCGGGCTTCGATACCCGCGGAGAAGATTCCTCGCTGCGCTCGGGATGACAACGGCGTCATTCCGGTGTCCGTTCTTGCCCCGCTGCCCCCCTGACCCGCTACTAATCCTCCAGCCGCTCCCCCTCCCCGTTCACGATTCTTCGGGCGCCCACCCAGCGGGAGTACCACCACCGGCCGTATGGGTCTTCCCCGCTGAGCACGCTGACCTGCACGCCGCGGGCGGCGCTGTGAACGAACCGGCCGTCGCCCAGGTACAGCCCCACGTGCGTCACCGGGCCTCCCCGGTTGGAGAAGGTGAGCAGATCACCGGGGTCGAGACTCCGGAGCTGCTTCGCGATCTTATTTCCTTCGCGCGCCTGCTCCCTGCTGGTGCGCGGCAGCGCCACGCCGTGCTTGCCGTAGGCGTACTGGATGAGCCCGGAACAGTCGAACCCGCCCCCATCAGCCCCGGTGCCGCCGTATCGGTACGGCCGTCCCATCGCCTCGGTGGCCGCCGCGACGACCGAATCGCGGAGCGTCTCCCCCAGCCGCACCGGAGCCACCGGGAGCTGCGGCGCATTGGCGCCTCCGGACCGGCCGCCTCCGCCGAATCGGACCGAGAGGCCCGCCGCGAGCTCGAGGCCGTCGCGAGCATCGAGTGAGAGCTCGCGCCACCGCCCCTCGACCGTGAACGCGAGCACCGACAGCGGAAACAGCTCGTACCCCGCCCCCGCCGACCACGAACCCCAGAAGCTGGAGAAGTCATGCGAGTGCGGCGACCCGAGCCCACCGCCTACACCGGCCACCAGGTAGGGACCTTCCCCGCCGCCACGGAACGCGGTGAGGTCGGCGCCGACGCCGGCAAAGGCGCCGTCGCCATCGTCTTCACGGGTGAGATAGGAGCCCTGGTAGGAAAGACCGAATGGCCCGCCGAGCGGCCGGCTCAACCCCAGCCGATAGAGGGTCCAGCCGGTGCCTTCGTAAAACTGGCCCACGGCGCCCTCGAGGGTCTGCGCCCTGGCCTGGCCGGCCAGGGCCACCGGCGCGAGCAGCGCGAGGAAACTTCTTCGCATCATCGTTCCCGCACCGGCCGTCCGCTTCGAAGATCGACGAGATACGAGTCGCCGGGCAGGCAGGCGCTGGACAGGCGAGCCCGCAGCGTACTGTCGTTCACCAGCTCGGGCGGGGAGCCGGTGTAGAGCAGCGGCACCTGCACCCGAGTGTCGCCGCGGCGGATTTCCAGGGTGCGGTCGACGCAGCGCTCACCGTTCACCGCCACCCCCACCCGCGACAGCGTGTACCACACCTGCACTCCGCCTGGCGCGGTCAGCACCAGGGAGTCCGCCGGAGCCGGCCCCTCGGTGGAAGCCGACTCGGCGGGCCTGCCGCTTTCACCGGCACAGCCAAGCAGAAACGCGGCCAGCGCCGCGGCGACCGACCTCATGGCTGCCGCGCCGATTGGTCCGACGCGTTCGGCACGAGCATCTCCAGCGTATCCGGCGTGCCGTCCATGGTGACGGCGAGAGCCTCGCGCACCTCCGGGGACCGCCGGAGGTAGTGCAGCCAGACCAGCAGCACGGCGAAGCAGGTCACTGCCCCGCAGATTGCCGTCACCACCAACCCCCGCACAGGATCCTCCATCCGCATCGCGATCAGGGCCCCGCCCACAGCGCCGAAAAACGAAGCTGCCCAAGCCAGGAAAGGCGTGAGCAGCCAGCCGAAGATTCGGAACAGCGTGCGAAACCATCGCATCGGCGTCAGGAGCGCCGGGTTCCCAGCACGGACAACCCGGTCGCGAGGGCCAGCCCTGGCAGGAAGGCGACGCCAAAGGTGGGCAAGTTCCAACCCGCCCCCGGGAAGCCGACCAGCACCGCCGCGACCGCCGCCACCAGCGCGAAAACCACCGCCGTGCCGAACGCCGCCACGGCGGAGACGCGTCCGGTGCGCTCGGCCTGGTTGGCGAGGATCCACGCTCCCTGCCAGGGGAGGAACGTGCCCACCATCCACCAGACCGGGTGATACCACCAGGTGCTCCCGCCGATCTGCCACCAGCGGTTGGTGTAGGTGCCGATGTTCTGCAGCAGCACCACGTCCACGAGCAGGAAGAGGAACGCGGCTCCCAATCCGATCCCCGCGGCGCCGGCGATACCCTCGATGGTGCGTGCCTGGGTCCAGATGCCGGGCAGGAGGGTGACCGCCGCCAGACCGGCGAGCAGGATGAGCGCGAGCAGGATCGTCTCGATCGGTCCGTCGAGATAGCGGCTCACGACGGAGAAGACGAGCACGATGACGGACTCGAGCAGGCCCAGCAGCACCGATCCGCGCACGATGGAGGGTACGTCCGTGACGTCGTAGTGGCCGCGCAGCTCCGCCGCTGAGGTCATGCGAGCTCCGGAAGGGGGTGGTTGGGGTAATTATAGCGGAGGTGGTCCCGCGGGGGCGAGGCAGGGCGAGGCAGGGGTGGGTCCGCCCTCAGCACAAGCACACAGTGCTCCGGTCGGACCCACCCC
>JACCSE010000047.1 GCA_013813145.1 Gemmatimonadales bacterium | reverse complement strand
CGGGTATACCGCCGAGCGAACCGGGCGGGACGTAGCGCTGCTCCGGCGGCGACCCGGTTTCGCGGATCTACCCTGCTCGCGGGCCGGGCGGATTCACGTGCTGGACGGCGTGACCCTCTTCAGCCGGCCGGGTCCGGGGCTGGTAGACAGCCTCGAAGCACTCGCTGCGATTCTCGGCCCCGTGGCCGACTGATTCAGAAGGCCTCCACCGCCGCCTCGACCCGCTGAGCCTCGACCCGGTCGTGCTGCTCCCGGGCGCTCGCCTGAAGCTTCTTGTAGTCGAGGCCGGCGAGCTCCGAATGGTGGGCCGCGACACGCTCCAGGGCCAGCCACAGCTTCAGCTTTCCATAGATACCGAGGCTCAGCGTCTCGAGCATCTCCAGCCGGCCCAGCGCACCCTCCCGGGTGTTGCCCATCTTGAGCCGCCCGGCCTTCTCGGCCAGCCAGGCCCCGGCCTTCTTGATCGGGTCCTCCTTCGCGTCGAGTTTCTCCAGTAACTCGCGCAGCAGGTCCTGATCCGCCTTGATTTCGTTCACCAGGCCGCTGAGGAAGGCCCGGAGCTGGGTACCGCGATCTTCCTCGATCGCCCGTTCCGTCATCTCGACGGCCATGATCGATCCCGCCAGATGGTCGTTCAGGTAGGTGCTCAGCAAGTCCTTGCTCATGGAACGGGCCCCTGGTCTGATGTGGCGTTCCCGATCACCCTGGTCTCCCGCCGGCCGCCCGCTTCGCGTCCGCCAGGTATCCGGGCTCCAGCTCCAGAAGATGTCCCAGCTTCCGAACCAGCCAACCCTCGTGGGTGGCGATCTGACCGTCGGCCAGGATCACGCCCCACATCACCTCGGCCAGCACCAGCTTCTGGCCGAGATCGTATTGTTCGGCGATCAAGCGGGTGAACTGGAAGTGATCGATCGACTCGCGCCGCTCGGCGTCGGCCAGCTCGAGCAGCTCGCGGGTGGTGGTCTCGTCGAGCCCGAAGTGGCGGGCGACCGCGCCTTCGATGTGAGCGCGCTCCTCGGGAGAGAACTCCCCGTCGGCGTGGGCGAGCTCGAGCAGCAGGGCGCAGGCCGCGACTTGCACACCGCTGGTGGCGGGCGCACGCGGGTCCGCGGCGGCCGGTGCAGGGCGCAGGATCTTGCGGGTGACGAAACCGCGGATGGAGTCGAGCACTGGAATGGAAATTATACCGCTTCCTCCGTCTCATCCGTAGGGGGCCTGCCCCGCCCGCGCGCCCATGGGTGGCACGCGCAGGACATTGAGCGCCGTCACAGCACTCCCGCCCGGCACCCCCGATACTGGCGTTCGTATGGGACCTCATCCAGCAGTTCCAGCTTCGCAGCACCCTGGCCCGTTGAACCGGTGGATTCGCCGGGTCCTCCTCGCCGGCGCCGCTCTGCTGCTCCTGGTGGCCGGCGCGCTGGCATTGCTCCAGGTCCCACCGGTCGCCACCTGGCTGGGGCGACAGCTGGTAGGTCTGGCGCCGCTCGCTCCCGGGGCGGAGGTGGACATCGGGCGGGTCTCGGGAACCTGGGTCAGCGGCCTCGCACTGGAAGATCTGCGTCTCCGCAATGAGGGAGGCGAGCTGGCCAGGATCCGAAGCGTCCGCCTCCGCTACGACCTTCGGAAGCTGGCCGGCGCAAACCGGCGCGTCCGCGAGCTGGTGGTGGACGGCGCCAACGTCCGCGCCCGGCGGGACTCCGCCGGCTGGGACATCGCCCGCGTGCTGAGTCAGTCCAGCGACACAGCGGGCGGGGGCAGCTTCGCCATCGACCGGGTAGAACTGCGCCACGTGAACCTAGTGGCCGAGCTGGCGCCGGACTCCCTGCTCCGGATCCAAGACCTCCAGCTCCGAGCGCGCGACCTGGCGCTGGGCGAAACGATGACGGCCACGCTCGACACCGTCCACGCCCGAGTGCTTCCGCCCTCGGATCCACCGCTCTGGCTCGACCTCGCCGCGCGCGGCGAAGCGACGCCCGAGGTGTTCCGGCTCGATCCCTTCCGGGTAGCGACCGATCGCAGCGAGATCGCCGGGCGCGTGGTGCTGCCGCGGAGCTTCGACCTGCCTCGGAACGTGGATCAGCTCTCGGCCCGGGTGACGGCCACGCCGCTCGCCCTGCAGGACCTCGCCGCGGTGGTGCCCGCGGTGACCGGCGAGGGAGAGCTACAGCTCGACGCACGGGTCGAGGCGGTAGGCCGGCGGGCCACCGGACGCCTCCTCGGCCGGCTCGGGGAGGCGCGGGCAGCGCTGGAGGGCTCGACCCTGGTCGGACCGGGTGTCCCCGCGGAGTACCGCGTCGCCGGCACGATTCGCGACCTCGACCCCGCGCGAGTTTTCGCCAGCGCCCCAGCGGGCGATCTCAACCTCAACGTCAATGCCGACCTGCGCGGACCGACTCTGGCCCAGTCGGCAGGCAGCGCCGAGATCCGGCTCACCGACTCCCGGGTCGGCGCGACGACGCTGCAGGACCTGCAGCTCCGCACGGAGCTGAATGCGGGGCGCGCCGACCTCGATTTACGGGCGCTGGTCGAGAAGGGCCGGATTCGAGCCACCGGATGGGCGCGCCCGTTCGACTCGACTCCCTCGTATCGCCTCGCCGGCACCGCGGTGCGGCTCCCGGGCACCGACTCCCTCGTGCAGCTCCTCGCCGGCTCGTCCGGTGCCCCGTTCCTCGAGATCGGCTTCCGCTTCTCCGGAAGCGGCGTCTCGGCCGGGGACGCCCGGGTGCGGGGACGTGCCGACCTCACCGCGGTGCGTTCCGACGGCGAGCGCTCTTCCATCGGTACGGCGACGCTCGCGGTCGCCGACCGGCGGGTCGAAGCCCGGCCCGAGCTGCTCGTCGCCGGCGGGCGGGTCAGCGCGAGCCTGACCGGCAGCCTGGAACAGCCGGTCAGCTACGAACTGCGGCGCGGCGTCATCGACGTGGTAGACCTTGGCCGGCTGTTGGGTGACACCGTGGCGGCGCCGGTTTCGGGCAGGTTTACGCTACGCGGCCGCGGCAGCGCACCGGCCGAGGCGACCGTGGTTGCCCGCCTCGCGCTCGACGAGATCCAGTACGGAGCGCGGCGCGTCCGCCAGGTGACCGCCGACGTCCGCCTCGAGGGGGGCCGAGCCAGGCTGGCGCTCCACGGCGGCGTCCAAGGCGGTCGGATCGGCGTCGAGGCGGAGGGCAGGCCGTTCGATTCAGTTCCCACCTTCACCGTTCGGCGCGGGAACATCGACACGGTGGACCTCGGTACGCTGCTCGACCGGCCCGATCTGGCGGGACCGGTCACCGCGCGGCTCACCGGTTCGGGTCGCTGGGGCGATGAGGATCGAGCGGTGAGCGGGCGGCTTCGCATCGAGCCGTCCAGGATAGGGCGCATCGAGGTGCGGCGCGGCGACGTCGAGATAGCGCTTGCCGGCGAGCAGCTCCGCTATGACGGGTCGGTCGTCACCTCGGCCGGCGCGCTCGCGCTGGCGGGAGAGAGCCGCCCGCTCGCCGAAACGCCGACCATCGTAGTGCGCCGGGGACGGGCGGATTCGCTCGACCTGGGTGCGCTGCTGGATCGGGCCGACCTCGCCACCCGTCTCGACGGCCGCTTCACCGCCTCCGCGGCCGGCACCGCGCCGGACAGCATGCGCGCACGGCTCGCGCTCGAGTTGCTGCCGTCACGGGTCAATCAGACCGACATCCGGAGCGGGCGGGCGGAGCTGACGCTCGACCGGGGAGCGCTGCGCGGCGAGATCCGGATGAACGCTGCCGACGGCGACCTCGTCACCCGGCTCGACGGCTCGACCGCCGGAGGCCGGCACCGCCTTCGCGCCGAGGGTGCGCTCCGGCTGGAGCGGCTCGCGCGCTGGACCGGCAGCGCCGAGCACGATGGCCACGTCGCCGCACGATTCTCCCTCGAGGCCGGCGCCGACAGCGCCGGGCTCACCGGCCTCGCCGGTACCATCACGGCGAACGGCGCGATGGACTCGGTGCGGCTGGATACGCTCCAGATCGCGCTGAGCCCGGGGCCGGGGACGCTACGGCTGGATACCATCGTGGTGCGCTCCAACGTCGCCGTCATGGATGGTGGAGGCCGGGTGGCGCTGCGGGAAGGAGCGGGGGCCGATACGCTGCGCCTCGGGGCAAGGCTCACGGATATCGCGCCGCTCGCCGCGCTCGCCGGCACCGACTCACTCACCATGGATTCCGCCCGCGTCCGCCTCACCGTCACCGGCCCCGCGCAACTCA
>JACCSE010000041.1 GCA_013813145.1 Gemmatimonadales bacterium | reverse complement strand
TGCGAGCCCTGCGCGATGTGTCTCGGGGCCACGCTCTGGAGCGGGGTCCGGCGTCTGGTCTGCGGCGCCACCCGCGAAGATGCCGCCGCCCTCGGCTTCGACGAGGGGCCGGTCTTTCCCGAATCGTACGCCTACCTGGAATCGCGGGGCATCGAGGTGATTCGGAGCGTTCTCCGGGAAGACGCCGCGGCGGTGCTCGACCTCTACCAGCGGTCCGGTGGTCCCATCTACAACGGGTGACCTCCTGCCCGCGCCGACACCACGGCGCGGCAGCCTCGTCTCCGCCATCAACTGGATGGGTGGCCTCTTGCTGGTTCTGTTCTGGCTGCCGGTGTTCGGGCCACTCATCGCGGGGCTGGTCGGCGGCTGGAAGGCGGGCACCGTAGGTCGCGCCATCGCCGCCGTCTTCCTTCCCGCGCTTCTCACCGGTCTGATGGCATTCGCCGGCGTTACCTACCTCACCGACTGGTACGTCTGGGGCATTCTCGCGGGCGTGGGTGGTGTGCTCCTCTGTCTCCTGAACGTCGTCCCCCTGCTCGGCGGTGCCGTTGTCGGCGGCCTCGCCGCCCGGTTCTCCCGCCCATAGGCGCCGCGACCACCAGGGGGAGCAGATGCTTCAGACCTTCGGCACCATCGCCCTGCTCGCCTTGCTCGGGTGCGGTTCCACCGCGCCGAGCCAGGGTAACGGATCCGATCTCCGGGTCCTCTTCATCGGCAACAGCCTGACCTACACGCACGACATTCCGGAGCTAGTGGCGAGCCTGGGCGAGATCTCGGAGGGACCACGGGTCCGGGTGTCCCAGGTTTCCTTCGGGAACTTCAACTTGGAGGACCACTGGAACCGGGGCGACGCGCTGGACTCGATCGCCAAGGGTGGGTGGGACGTCGTGGTGCTGCAGCAGGGGCCCTCGACCCTCCCGGCGAGTCGCCAGCACCTCATCGAATGGTCAACCAGGTTCGCCCAGCGGATTCGCGCGGCGGGCGCGCGGCCCGCCATCTACATGGTGTGGCCGCAGGACGGGAACTTCGACGCGGTGGCTCGCTCCTACACCGATGCCGCGGTCGCGGTGGACGGGACGCTGATCCCGGCCGGGGAGGCTTTTCGCGCCGTGGTACGCGATCATGCGGACATCGCCGTCTTCGAGAGCGACGGGTTCCACCCGAGTCCGACCGGCTCCTATCTTGCCGCCCTCGTGGTCTACGGTCGCCTGGCCGACCGGACGGTCGCGGGTGTGACCCTCCAACGGCCGGTCACCGGCATCACGCCGGCCCAGGCGGCGCAGCTCGAGGTGGCGGCCGATGAGGCCAACCGCGATTTCGGCATGGACTGAGTCTGGAGAGCGGAGCTACTTGCCGGGCGCGGCCGGTGTGATTTTCATGTAGCACGGCGGCCGCGTTACCGCGGCGGTGCGGGTGCGCCGCCGCGGCTCCCTCCCGAGGACGTCCATGCGCAATCTCTTCGCCCTGCTCGCGCTGCTCGGCATCGTCGGCATCGTCTTTGGTATCCTCAACATCGTCGGACACGCCAGCGGACCGGACGGGGTTCCCTTCGGCTTCGAGAACTACGGCGGTCCGGGGCCGATCATCGCGGGGCTGGTGCTCCTCGTGGTCGGAGCCTACCTCAGATCGGCCTGGCGGGAGCGAGACTGAGCGGGCGAGGTATGAACCCTCTCCTCCGCGCCCTGAAGGTCACGCTCCACCAGCTCCGCAGGCGGCACCGGCGGCGCCTCCCGTTTCTCAGCCCGCCGCTCGAGCGGCGGCGTCCCCGTATCCAGGCCGAAGACTACGCCGCCCGCCATTCGATCGAGCACACCCTGGACCGAAAGGCCGAGCTGCGCCGGCTCGCGCTAACCAGACCAGAGGCGGCGGCGCGCTACCATGAGCTGCTGACCTACGAGCTGGAGGGGTTGCGCGAGGTGGCCCTCGTTCTCCAGTCCACGACCGGCGGGCGCGACCTGCAAGAGTGCATGGCCGAGAGCCGGAGCGAGATCGAGCGGCTGGAGATCGAGGTCGAATGGTGTGCCAATTTCCTCCGTTCGTGGCCGCCGTCCCCGACCGTGTGAGGCGCGAGGTCCTCGTCCTCGTCGGCCTGGTGCTGGCGGTGGACCTGGTCTTCATCGCGGGGTTCTATCTCGCCCGCTTAGGCCGGGCGACCGGCGCGGTCAAGATCGGGTACACCGTGCTGTGGACCGCGGTGACCCTGCTCGTGGTCCTTCGGGGCCTGGGACGCATCCGGGCCGAGCGGGTGCGGCGCCGGCGCTGAGAAGAAGTCCTCACCGTTCGCCCGACCAGGGAGGTAGCATGAACCGCAGGTTTCTCACCGGCTGGCTCGCCGTTTTCATCGTGTGGATGGCTGGCAGCTTCATCGTCCATGGCATGCTCCTGCATGACGACTACGCGCGGCTTCCCACTCTGTTCCGGACCGATGCCGAGGCTCAGCAGTACTTCCCGTTGATGATCCTGGCGCACGCAATCATGGCCGGAGCGTTCGTGTGGATCTACTCACGCGGAGTCGAGAGTACGCCTTGGCTGCCTCAAGGCCTGCGCTTCGGCCTGGCGGTGGCGCTCCTCACGGTCCTGCCCAAATACATGATCTACTACGTCGTGCAGCCGATGCCGGGAGTGCACGTCGTCAAGCAGGTGATCTTCGACGGTATCATCGTGGTGCTCCTCGGCGTGCTCGCGGCGTTCCTGCATCGGAACGGGGCCCGTCCCTGAGAGCCGATTGTCATGCGGGAGCCCTCTGTGTCCTTCGTGCCTTCGTGGTGAACAGCCGCACAATGTCAACCGAATTTGGGTGAATCTCATTGGCAGGCCTCACGTCACGCGATCAGCCCGATCACCAATCCCAGCGTGAGGCCGACGCCGCCGGTCAGGAGATAGCCATCCCGGGTGCAGGTCGAGAAACCGGTACCGGGATCGTTCGCGATGTTGGAGACGACGGTGCAGAACGCCAGGCCGGCGACGGTGCCGATGGCGGCGCCGATCAGCGCGTTCCGTCCGCGCGGCCGCGCGGCCGCTGGCCGGCCGATCGTAGCGCTGATCCGGTTGCTCGGCATCCCCTCCGGTTTCCAGGACTCGAAACGAGGTGGAGCGGCGAGAAGGGTCGTCGGGTGCTGAGGGTGGGCACTATCCGGCGCCAGGATGAGGAAACCGGCGGCGATGACCGAAATGGCGATGCGCATACCTACTCCAGAGACAGGGCTCCGCTACAGTGGAGTACGACCGTCCTCCCAGCGTGACCCGGCGGGCGGCTCCGGCCCCCCGGTTCGCGAATCCTCGTGGTGACCAGGCCACGGCGGGCTTGGGTTGCGGTCCTCATGTCACTCCTGCAGCCGGGGCTCGGCCACCTTTACGCCGGATCGCCTCGAGCGGCGCTGATCGCCTATGCCGTCAACTTGTGCGGCTTCGGCCTTTTCCTGGCCCCTGGCTGCTGCTGCGGGTCGCGCCGTGGAACATCCTCCTGGGGTTAGTCGCATTTCCCCTGCTGTACCTGGCGATCGCCGTTCACGCGGCGGTCCTCGCGCGAGCTCG
>JACCSE010000024.1 GCA_013813145.1 Gemmatimonadales bacterium | reverse complement strand
ATCCCGAGCGGCGCGCGGGATCTTGCCCGCACATTTGTGGAGACGCGCCGGCAAGATCCCTCGCTCCGCTCGGGATGACAGCCGCTACGCTCGGGGTGACAACGCTGCCGGCTGGGCCTTTTGACCCAGCCGAATTCTTCTCGCCGCACCATCCTCATCGCCGGCGGTGGCACCGGCGGGCATCTGATGCCGGCGCTCGCGATCGCGGCGGCGATCGAGGCTCGGGGCAGCGGGCTGGAGCCCGTGCTGGTGGGCGCGGTGCGCGGGGTAGAGGCGCGGCTGCTTCCCACCCGGGACTTCCGCTACCATCTGCTCCCCTCCGAGCCGATCTACCGGCGCACCTGGTGGCGCAACGTTCGCTGGCCACTGGTCGCCGGCCGGCTGCTCCGCCAGGTGGAGCGGCTCTTCGCCGAGGAGCGCCCGGTCGCGGTGCTCGGCACCGGGGGCTACGCCTCGGGGCCGGTGGTCTGGTGGGGAGCTCGTCGCGGCTTTCCCTCCGCCATCCAGGAACAGAACGCCTACCCGGGCCTCGCCACCCGCTGGCTCAGCCGACGGGTGCGGCACGTCTATCTCGGGCTGCCGGAGGCGCGCCGCCTGCTGCGGTTCGGGCCCGCGACCCGGGTGTTCGACACCGGCAATCCGATCGTGCCGCCGAGCCCGGAGCGCCGGACCGACGCGCGGCGACTCTTCGGGCTGGAGAGCGGCCCGCCGGTAGTGCTGGTGACCGGCGGCAGTCAGGGAGCGCTCGCCATCAACCGGGCGGTGGCGGGCTGGCTCGCGGCGGGTGGCGCTGGAGACGTTTCGCTGATCTGGGTGACGGGCCGCGGCACCCACGAGGAATTCGCCCGGTACCACCGGCCGCCGTCCGTCACCGTGGTGGATTTTCTGGATCCGATGGCCGACGGCTATGCTGTCGCGGATCTGGTCGTCTCCCGTGCCGGTATGATCACGGTAGCCGAGCTTTGCGCCTGGGGTCTGCCGAGCATCCTCATCCCGCTGCCGACCGCCGCGGCCGATCATCAGACACACAACGCGAAGGTACTCGCGGAAGCGGGCGCCAGTCTGATGCTTCCGCAGGCCGAGCTCACCTCGGAGAGCCTGGCCGGAACGGTGACCCGGCTGCTGTTCGACCGGGGGCGCAGAGACGCCATGGCCCAGCGGGCCCGGGCCCGGGGCAAACCTCACGCGGCAGACGAGATAGTGTCTAATTTGCTGACACTGGTCGGTTGAGTCGCGGGCTTTCAGATCCCGCGGCGTCAATTTACATTGGCTCATCCCACATGAACCTGTTCAGCCCGGCGGATAGGCGCCCTGTCCACTTTGTCGGTATCGGCGGGGCCGGCATGAGCGCGCTGGCTCTCATCGCCTGCCGCCGCGGCGTTGCGGTGAGCGGGTGCGACGCCGACCCGGTCGGTGCCGCCGATCTTGCCGCCATGGGCGTCACGGTCCATTCGGGCCACGACCCGGCGCACCTCGACGGCGCCCGTGCCGTCGTGGTCACCGCGGCAGTGCTGCCGGGCCATCCCGAGCTGGCGCGGGCCCACGAACTGGGGGTTCCGGTAGTGCCCCGCAAGGAAGCGCTCGCTGCATTGATCGCGGGCGCCCGCTCGGTGGCGATCTCCGGCACCCATGGCAAGACCACCACCACCGTCATGGCCACAGTGGCGCTGACCGCAGCCGGCATGTCTCCCACCGGCATCGCCGGCGGGCGGGTGAGCGCCTGGGGCGGGAACGCGCTGGTGGCGGGTGACGATCTCTTCGTGGTGGAGGCCGACGAGTACGACAAGGCGTTCCTCACGCTGCATCCGACCGTCGCCGTCGTCAACAACGTCGAGCCGGATCACCTCGAGTGCTATGGGTCGGAAGCGGCCCTGGAGGATGCGTTCGTGGAATTCGCCGGCCGGGGAGACGTCGCCATTCTGAGCGCCGATGATGCCGGGGCCGCGCGGGTTGCCGCCCGGCTCGCCGGCGGCCGGGTGCGGCGGTTCGGATTCGCGGATGACGCGGATATCAGAATCACCCGCGTGGAGCAGCGGGCCGAAGCTACCGAGGCCACGATTGCCTGGCGCGACGGGCGGACGCTGCCGCTTCGGCTCCGGGTGCCCGGCATCCACAATCTGAGGAACGCCGTGGCGGCACTTGCCGCGGTGGACGCGCTCGGCGGCACGCTCGAGCCCGCGGCCGCGGCACTGGCGGAGTTCCCCGGCGTGGGCCGGCGCTTCGAGCGGCTGGGGGAGCACGGCGGCGTGGCGGTGGTGGACGACTACGCGCACCATCCCTCGGAGCTGGACGCGACTCTTGCCGCGGCGCGCCAGGCGTACCCCGGCCGCAGGTTGGTTGCGGTCTTCCAGCCGCACCTGTACTCCCGGACGGAAGCGCACGGCGAGGCGATGGGCCGAGCGCTCGCGGCGGCCGACCTCGTCATCGTGGCCGACGTGTATGCCGCGCGGGAACAGCCGATCCCGGGAGTGAGCGGTCGCAGCGTGGCCGCGGCGGCGGCCGCCGCCGGCGCGAGCGCGCACTTCGAGCCGGCCCGCGCCGCGCTAGGCCGCCGCGTGTTCGACGCGCTCCAGCCCGGAGACGTCGTGCTCACGCTCGGGGCGGGGGACATCACCCGCGTCGGTCCCGAGCTGGTGCGGTGGCTGGACGCCGCCTGACGAAGTGGTGGCGCGCGCTCGTGGTCGCGGGCGCCGTGCTGCTCGCCCTGGGCCTGTCACCGTATCTTCTCCGCCGCCTGGAGTTTTTTCGGGTGAGGCGGGTGGAGATTTCCGGATTGCACTATCTTGAGGCGTCGACGATCGTCGCCGCCCTCAAGCTCTCCCGCACGGCGAGCGTGTTCGACGACCCGGACCCGCTGGAGCGGCGAATCCGCGCTCTACCGGGAGTGGTGGAGGCCGACGTGGGCCGGCGGGTGCCCGGGACGCTGTACCTCACGCTCCGAGAGGCGGCTCCGGTCGCGCTGACGCCCAAAGGCGACCGGCTGGCCCTGGTGGACGCCACTGGAGCGGTGCTCCCCTTCGATCCGCTGGAGTCCGCCCCCGACCTGCCGGTACTGATCGGCGGCGGCGCATCCGTGGCGAACGCGCTGGCGCGAGCCCGGGACTACGACCCCGGCCTCTTCGCCCGGATCGACGCCGCCTGGCGGGTGGGTCCGGACGTCGTCTTCGAGGTGGGCGGGCGCAGGCTGTGGTTCGGGGCGGAGCTTACGGCGGAGGACATTCGAGCGGTGACGGCGGTGGAGCAAGCTCTCGCCCGGCAGGGGCGCAGGTTCGAGGAACTCGACGGGCGCTTCACCGGCCAGGTGATCGTTCGCTGGTCGCGAGCATGAGCGCTCAACCGCAACGGCTGGTCGCCGGACTCGATCTCGGCTCCACCCGGGTCGTCGCGATCGTCGCCGAAGTCACCGGCGACGCGCGCGAGCCCGGGGCCCGCATCCTCGGGCTCGGCGTCGAGCGGAGCGCCGGCATCCGCCGCGGCGTGGTGCGCGACATCGAGGAGACCACCCGCGCCATCGACAAGGCGATGAAGAGCGCCCAGCGGATGGCGGGGGTCGAGGTGGGGTCGGTCTACTGCGGCATCGCGGGCGAGCACGTCGCGGGGCGGAGCTCCCACGGCATGGTCTCCGTCACCGGCGACGAAATCCGCACCAGCGACGTGGCCCGGGTGAACGACATGGCGAGCAACATCAGCTTCGGGCGCGACCACGAGCTGCTGCACGCCATTCCCCAGGATTACCTGATCGACCAGCGGAGCGGCGTCAACGAGCCGATCGGGATGACCGGCTCGCGGCTCGAGGCGGAGGTCTATCTCGTCACCGTGCTCTCCAGCGTGCTGCAGAATCTCAGGAAGTGCGTCGAGCGGGCGGGCTACCATGTCGCCGAGTTCGTGCTCGAGCCGCTGGCGGGCTCGCTCGCGGTGCTCACGCCCGACGAGATCGAGCTGGGCTGCGGTATCGTGGAGCTGGGCGGCGGGTCGACCAACGTGTCCATCTTCCATAACGGGAAGATCCGGCACACCGCCTCGCTGCTCTGCGCCGGGGGACACGTCACCGCGGACATCGTGCACGGACTCCAGGTCACCCAGCTCGACGCGGAGCGGCTCAAGGAGCGCTACGGAGCGGGCTTCGAGCCGCTGGTGCCGGAGAGCGACGTCTTCGATCTGCCGAGCACGCCGGGGCAGGGCCCGCGTAACGCGCAGCGCCGGGTGCTGGCGCACATCATGCACATGCGGCTCCAGGAAGTTCTGGAGTACGCGCTCGACGAGATGACGCGTGCAGGCTATCATCAGCGCTTACCCGCTGGAGTCATCCTCACGGGAGGCGGCGCACTGACCCCGGGCATGGTGGAGTTGGCCCGAGAGGTCTTCGCCATGCCGGCCCGCTGCGGGGTGCCGGGTCAGGGCTTGCGTGGGCTTGCGGACAGCGTCGAATCACCGCGAATGGCGGTACCGGCCGGCCTGGTGCTCTACGGCGCCCGGCAGGTCGCGATGAGCGGCGGCTTCGGGACGGGCACCCGGAAGTCGCCGGCGGTCGAGAAAGTGCTGGCTCCGGTGAAACGGTGGCTCCAGGACTTCTTCTAGTCGGGCCGAGGGAACACATCATGATCTTTGAGCTGGAAGAGAACGGACTCCAGACCGCCCGGATGACGGGGGTCGGTGTCGGCGGCGGCGGCGGCAACGCCGTCAACCGGATGATCGAGGACCATCTCGGGGGGGTCGAGTTCATTTCGGTGAACACCGACGCGCAGGCCCTCGCGATCTCCAAGTCGGACGTCAAGATCCAGATCGGCCGCAAGCTGACGCGCGGCCTCGGCGCCGGAGCGCGCCCCGAGATCGGACGCCAGGCGATCGAGGAAAACCGCGACGAGATCGCGGCCGCGGTGCAGGGGGCCGACATGGTCTTCGTGACCTGCGGAATGGGGGGCGGCACCGGCACCGGGGCGGCACCGGTGGTGGCGCAAATGGCCCGGGAAACCGGGGCGCTCACGGTCGGCATCGTGACCAAGCCGTTCCTCTTCGAGGGACGCCGCCGGATGAAGCAGGCGGAGGGCGGCATCTCGGAGCTCAGGAAAAACGTGGACACCATGATCGTGGTGCCCAACGAGCGGCTCCTCGCGGTGGTGGGCAAGGGGATTCCCTTCCAGGATGCCCTCAAGAAGGCCGACGAGGTCCTGCTCCACGCCACCCAGGGCATCGCCAGCCTGATCACCAGCACCGGCATCATCAACGTGGACTTCGCCGACGTGCGCACCGTCATGCAGAACGGCGGGGCGGCCCTGATGGGCACCGGGATCGGCCGGGGTGAGAACCGGGCGCTGGAGGCGGCGCAGCAGGCCATTTCCAGCCCGCTGCTGGACAACGTCTCCATCGCCGGCGCCACCGGGGTGCTGATCAACATCATCGGTGGCGATGACCTGACCCTGGGCGAGACCACCCAGATCAACGACATCATCCACGACGCGGTGGGCGACGAGGCCGAGATCATCTTCGGCGCGGGCAACGAGGCCGCGATGCACGGCGAGATCCGGGTGACCGTGATCGCCACCGGCTTCGACCGGGTGCTCAGCGGCGACGGGGCCATGGTGGTGCGGCCCGCGGCTCCCGCGGCTGGGGTCCTCAGCTTTCCCAGCACCCGGCAGCGGCCCTCGTC
>JACCSE010000017.1 GCA_013813145.1 Gemmatimonadales bacterium | reverse complement strand
TCAGCGACCACCTCGCTCGGCGTGCTCCTGATCGGCGCCACGCTGCCGGGGCTGCTCGCCGGCTCGGGCACGACGCGGCTGGTGGCACTGCTCGCGCTGGTCTGCGCGCCGCTGGTCCTCTTCGCCGCCTACCTGGTGCCGCGCTGGCTCACCCTGCCGCGGGCGCAGAGCGTGGCGGACCGGGTGCTTCCCATCCTCCGGCCCTGGTCACGCGTGGTGGGCCTGCTGCTGCCGGCGCGGACCGTCACCCGGCCCACCGATCTCCGCTCGATCTGGCGGGAAGGCGCCGCGGTCGGCGTCCGGGCCGACGACGAGATGGTAATGGTGGGCGGGGTGATGGCGTTCACCGTGCGGCCGGTACGGGAGGTCATGACCCCGCGCACCGACATCGTGGCCATCGATGAGAACGCCGCATTGGGCGACATCCACCTGGTATTCGCCGGGAGCGGCTACAGCAGGATCCCGGTCTTCCGGGGCAGCCTCGACGAAATCATAGGAATGCTCCACGCCTTCGATCTGTTCAAGCTTCAGCCGGGAGACCCGCTGCCGGTGCGTCCGGTCGCGGTCACCCCGGCCAGCCGGAACTGCGGCGATCTGCTGCTCGACATGCAGCGGGAGCGCCGCCACCTGGCCGTGGTGCTCGACGAGTTCGGCGGAACGCTCGGCATCGTCACGCTGGAAGACCTGCTCGAGGAGTTGGTCGGCGAGATTTTCGACGAGCACGACGAGGAGGTACGGGGACACCCGTCGGTCGGCCCCGCCATCTTCGAGACCGACGGCAACGTCGCGCCCGAGGCCATCGAGGAGCGGTTCGGCGTCTCCCTCCCGACCGGGCGTTCCACCACCGTGGCCGGCCTGCTCATCGAACTGGCCGGGCGAATTCCCAACCCGGGCGAGCGGTTCACCGTGCGCGGCCTCGAGTTCGACGTGGTGCAGGCCTCTCCCACCCGGATCGAGCGGCTGCTCATCCGCTCTGGCGCCGCCGCGCCCGTCTCCCTCCTGCCGACCGCCTGATGACCGCGCCCAGCAATGACGTCGAGCGGATGGTGGACCTGGTGCGGGCCGGCGAGATCACCGTCTTCATCCGCCGGGCACACGACTTCGAGCCGGCGGACCTGGCCGACGTTCTCGCCGCGCTGGACGATGAAGAGCGCCTTGCCGTGGTGCAGGCGTTGCCGGCCGAGCTGTCGAGCCAGGCGCTCGCGGAAATGCCGCAGGATGCCCACGCCGAGGAGACGCTCGCGGCGCTGAGCCCGGAACGGGCCGCGGAGATCGTCGAGGAGCTGGAGGACGACGACGCCGCGGACATGCTCCGGGAGCTGGCTCCCGAGGAGCAGGAGCGGATCCTCTCCGGGGTCGAGGACCGCGCCGAGGTGGAGCGGCTGCTTCGGTACGATCCGGAGACCGCCGGCGGCCTCATGACCAGCCACCTGGTCAGCGTGCGCGACACGGCGACCGCCGAAGAGGCGCTCGACGCCATCCGCCGCCAGTCCGAAGAGGTCGAGGACTTCTACCAGGTGTTCGTGGTGGACGGCGACCTCCGGCTGGTGGGCATCCTGCCTTTCAAGGACCTCGTCGTCAGCAAGCCGGAACGCAGGGTGCGCGAGTTCATGGCCGATGCCGACATCGCGGTCAAGCCGGACCTGGACCAGGAGGACGTGGCACGGGTGATGGCGCGCTACAATCTCCCGAGCGTGGCCGTGGTGGACGACACCGGCCGGCTGGTGGGCCGGGTCACCTTCGACGACGTGAGCGACGTGGTCGAGGCGGAGCGCACCGAGGACCTGCTCAAGTTCGGCGGCGTCTCGCCCGACGAGGGGCTGGCGGCCGGGTGGACCGAGGCGGTGCGGAGCCGGCTGCCCTGGCTCTACCTTAACCTGGTGACCGCCGGGCTCGCGGGCGGCGTGGTGTATTTCTTTCAGGACACGCTGCAGCGCACCGTCGTTCTCGCGGTGTGGATGCCGATCATCGCGGGCATGGGTGGCAACGCGGGCACCCAGGCGCTCGCGGTCACCGTGCGCCGGCTCGCTCTGGGCCTGATCCCCCCGCACCTGGCGTTCCGCGTCGTCGGCAAAGAAGTGCTGGTCGGGATGACCAACGGGCTCGCCATCGGCATCGTGGTGGGGGGACTCGCGGCACTCCTGGGCGAGCAGAACATGCTGGGGCTCGTCGTCTTCCTCGCCATGGCCGTCAACCTGCTCGTCGCCGGCTTTGCCGGCGCGTTCATTCCCATCCTGCTCGAGGGGCTCGGGATCGATCCCGCGGTCGCCTCCTCCATCTTCGTCACCACCTTCACCGACGTCTGCGGCTTCATTCTGCTTCTGGGACTGGCGGGATGGCTGTTGTTGTGAGAGGAAAGGTCTCAAGTCTCAGGTCTCAGGTCTCAGGTCGGTAAGAGACCTACGACCCGCGACCTGAGACCTTCGACTCAATGCGCGCCTTCTACGTGTTCGGCCGGCTGCTGCCCTTCGTCCTCGCCTTCCTGCACGAGCGCCGGCGCTTCCTGCTCTTCGGGCGGCCGCGGCGCGCGGACCAGGAGCGGCACCGGCGCCGCGCGGTCCGGCTGGCCACCACCCTGGCCGACCTGGGACCCACCTTCATCAAGCTGGCCCAGGTCTTCGCCGCCCGCGCCGACATCCTGCCCGAGCCGTATCTCTCCGCGATCGCCACCCTGACCGACCAGGTGCCGGCGCTGCCGGCCGGCGCGGCCGAGCGGGTGGTACAGCAGGAGCTGGGCGACCAGGTCGCGAGCCTCTTCGACCGGTTCGATGCCGAGCCGCTGGCGGCCGCGTCGCTGGGGCAGGTCCACCGGGCCTCATACCGGGGGCGGGAAGTGGTGGTCAAGGTGCTTCGCCCCGGCGTCGAGGACATCGTGCGGCAGGACCTCGACGTCTCCTTCCGCATTCTCTTCCTCCTGAACATCCTCTTTCCCAACCATCAGGTGCGCGCGATCGGCGCCATCGTGAGCGAGTTCTCCAAGCGCATCGCCAACGAGCTGGACTTCCGTGAGGAGGCGCGGAACGCGGCCACGCTTCACCGCAACTTCGCCGGCGAGCCGCGGGTGGCGGTACCGGAGATCGTCACCGAGCTCACCCGCCGGCGGGTGCTGGTGCTGGAGTACATGGAGGGAACGCGAATCGACCGCCTGCACGATCGCCTCGCGGCCGGCGACCTCCGGCTGGACGCGCTGGTGGCGCTGGTGGTCGAGGTCTACATCAAGATGATGCTCGAGGACGGCGTCTTCCACGCGGATCCGCACGCCGGCAACCTGCTGGTGGATCAGCGGGGACGGCTGGTGCTCCTTGACTTCGGGATGGTGCTGGAGGTGGATCGGGAGACCCGGCGCCGGCTGGTGTACACCGTCCTCGCGGCGGCGCGGCAGGACGTGGACGGGGTGATCAACGGCTTCTATGAACTGGGCATCCTCGATCCCGACGTGGATCGCGGCACCATACGAGACGCGGCGCAGAGCCTGATGACGATCAGCCTGCGAGACGACGTCTCGCCTCGGCAGATCCAGCGTTTGGTCGAGCAGGTGCTGCATACCTTCTACGAGTGGCCGCTGATGCTGCCCTCCAACCTGGTCTACTTCGGCCGTGCGGCGGTGCTGGTGGAGGGAATCGGCCTGCGCTACGACCCCAACTTCAACGCGCTCGGCGTCGCCCGGCCGGTGCTCGCCGGGGCGACCGCGCGGCTTATTCAGGACACCGTGGAGCAGGGCCCGAGGGCGCTGGTCACCGACTGGACCATGGAGGCCATGGCCGCCGTGCGCACCGTGCGGGAGCTGGTGCGGCGGGTCGAGCGGGACGAGCTCCGGGTCCGTTCCCATCCCCGCGACGTGATCGAGCTCCAGCGCTTTCTAGCGCAGCAGGTGCGTCGAGCATTGCTGGCGCTGTTCGCGTTCACCATCGCGCTCATCAGCAGCGTGGTTTACCTCGCCACCCAGCGGCTGGTGGTGCTGGCGATCGGGCTGGTACTCGCGTTCGGGATG
>JACCSE010000006.1 GCA_013813145.1 Gemmatimonadales bacterium | reverse complement strand
TTTCTGCCCCCTGCGCCGCTCCCCCCCGCCCCGCTGTATTGACATTTTCATTCTCGCGCACGACCTTAACCCATGCCTCGCGCGGTAACACCCCTGCATTACTGATTCCTCGCTGCCGGTCGGACTTTCAGTCCGGGCCGGCATTTTTCATTCGGGCCTGTTCGCCCGGCCATCAGGGCCGGGAGTTTCCCCGGAGCCTGTGGCTCCCTTTCAAGAGGTTGCAGCAATGGCCAAGGGCACGGTCAAGTGGTTCAACGATGCCAAGGGGTTCGGCTTCATCGCGCAGGACGGGGGTAAGGACGTGTTCGTGCACCACACCGCTATCGTCGCCGAGGGCTTCCGGTCGCTGTCCGAGGGCGACAGCGTCGAGTTCGAGGTCGTCGAGGGGCCCAAGGGGCTCCAAGCGTCCAACGTCCGGAAGGTCTGAGGGAACCCTGGGCCTAGGCGCCCTTCCCATCTCGAAACAGAATCAGCAGCGCATGAGGGTCCCCCGCCGGCCGGCGGGGGACTTTCTTCACCTGTTGCCTGCGCGTCCGTATCCCGCGAGTCCCCCTGACGAGGTTTGCCGCCATGACGCTATCGGTCCCCGCGGTTGCGCTCGCCCTCTGTCTCGCCCTGATCGTCCGGGCGGCTGCGGCCGCCCCCTTCGCACCCGACAGCTCGGGACTTCAGTTCCACGGCTTCCGCGCCGGCGCGGCGCTCGACGAACTGGACGCCCACGTTCGCCGTCTCGAGGGCGGCACCCTCCGCTGCGACCGGGCCAAGGCGGACCGGCGGGTCACCGAGTGCCACGGCCGCTTCTCCCATCCCGCGCTGGGCGGCCCGGTTGACCTCTGGATCTCCGCCATCGACAGCATGGCGGGGATCATCACCATCTCCCGTGCGCTCGACTCCGATCAGCTCGACCGCTGGCGCGACGGCATCGTCGCGAGCTACGGGCGGGTCGGGGCTCGCGCCCAGGGCTCCCAGTGGATGATGCAGTGGGTCCGCCGAGGTCGCATGCTGCGGCTCACCTGGCGGACGGAGCGCGGTGCGAAGGTGGCCTCGGTGAGTCTGGTGGACGGTCGGGTGCTCGATGCGTGGGGGCGGAGCCGCTCCCGCAGATCGTTGGTGGTGGGCGACAGCGTGCGCCATTAACGCAGCCGGACCAGAAAGCTTCCCTCTCCCTCCTCCAGCACGAAATCGCGCACCGCGCGACCTCCCTCGCGTAACTCCCGGAGCAGCGTCCGGACCCGAGTGCGAATCGGCGCGCCTCCGCCGGAGCGCCCCCGGCCGGTGATGAGCCGGACAATCCCTCCAGGCCGCGCCCGACTCTGCGCCATGAGAAAGCGCTCCGCGTTGGCGACCGCGTCCACCACTGTCTGACCGTGGAGATCGAAGGTCGAATCGGCTCCTCGATCGGTCCAGTCCGGCACCCGGCACCCCCCATGTACCCGAGTACGTAAATTGCACCCTGAGCTCTGCCGCTAGGCTCGGAGGTGCCCCAACACGTTCTCTCTCAAAGCCTTACGCCGCAACTAGCGGTTCGCCGTCATCACGGAGTCCGCCTTGGCATTGTTCCGACGTCTGACGCTATTTGCCCTCGTGAGTCTCTCCGCCGCTTGCGGCGCCACCGAGAGCGGGCCCGTTCGCATCGGTGTCGCCGGCTCGTTCAGCGACCCGATCGGGCGGCCGATGAAGCTGGCCGCCGCACTTGCCGCCGAGGAGATCAATGCCGCGGGAGGGATCAACGGGCGGCCGATCGAGTTGGTGGCGCGCGACGACTACGCCGACCCCGACTCCGCGGTGTTCATCGCCAACGAGCTCTACGAGTCCGGGGTGGCCGCGGTCGTGGGCCACGTCTTCTCCGGCACTACGCTGGCCGCGGCGCCGGTCTACAACGGAGGCGACAATCCGGTAGTCGCCATCTCACCCTCGTCCTCCTCGCCGGAAGTGACCGCCGCCGGCGACTACACCTTCCGCATCTGTCCCAGCGACCTGGCCCACGGGGCGACGCTGGCGCACTGGGTGCACGAACGGCTCGGCTTTCGACGCGGGGCCGTACTCTATTTGAACGATCAATACGGCCGTGGCATCCGTCAGACCTTCGTTCGCGAGTTCGTCCGGCTCGGCGGTCAACTCGACGCCATCGATCCTTACCTCGGCGAGCGGCCCGATGTTGGCCCCTATCTCGACCGGCTGGGCCGGGGCGGCGCCCAATTTCTCATCGTCGCGGGAAACCGGAGCGAAGCGGAAGAGATCATCCGGCAGGCCCGCCGCCGAGGGCTGACGCTCCCGGTGCTCGGGGGCGACGGCCTGGAAGGAATTCACGAAGCGGGCGCGCTGGCCGAAGGAGTCTATCTCTCCTCGGCCTACTTCCCCACCATTCCCACCGATGCCAACCGGCGATTCGTCGGAGCCTACCGACGGAAGTATCCCGAGGCCGGCGCCCCCAATCAACCCGCCGCCGCCAGCTACGACGCCATCTACCTGCTGCGCGACGTCATTTCGCGGGTCGGCACCGATCGCGCCGCGGTGCGCCGTGCCCTCGCGGGCGTGGGGTCGGCCACGGCACCGTACGACGGGGTGACCGGCACCGTGGCGTTCGACGCCGCGGGGGACGTGCCCAACCAGAACGTCTACATGGGGCTGGTGAAGCGGGGCGCGATCGAAGTGGCGGAGGCCCCGTGAGGCTGATGCAGAGCCTGCGGAGCCGGGTGATCGCGGGCATGGTGCTCCTCATCGCCCTCGTCTTCGTCATCGCGCTCCTCGGCGTCAACTCCATCCGCTCGCTCGGCCGCTCGGTCGACCAGGAACTCGGGCTCCTGCTGGAGAGCAACGACCTGGGGAACGGCCTGGTGTCGTCGGTCGCCTCGGAGATCCGCTCCGCCGAGCAGTACCTGGTGCGCCCCTCGGACCGGCTGCGGCTTCAAATGCTCGAAGAGGGTGACTCCGCGTACGCCGTCCAGCGCCGCTACCGCACCCTGGCCTCGCTCACCACTGCCGATCGATACATCGTCAACAAGATCGCCGGGAACCAGGCGGAGATCGAGGTGGCTTACGCCATGGCCAGGGCGATGGCCGACCTGGGCCGAACGGAGGAGGCTCGCCGGCACGCCGATCTGGCACGCGGCCCCTCGGATACCCTCCTGGGCGACGTCCGGGCACTCTCGCTGGCGCAGACCAACCGATCGCTGGCGCTGGCGACGGAGCTCAAGCAGCAAGCGGAGCAGCGACGACAGACGCTCTGGCTGCTCTTCTTCGCGGCTCTGCTGTGCGGCGTCTGGATCGCGATCTGGACCGTACGGATGGTGGACCGGCCGCTCACCCAGCTCATCGGCGCGGTCGAGCGCTTCGGCGCGGGAGACCTCAGGCCGGTGCAGCTCGCCCGAATGCCGACCGAGCTCGAGCGCCTGTCACGGGCGATGGACGACATGGGGGGGAGGCTGCGCAAGGTGGTCGTCTCGGTCGTCGGCGAGGCCAGCCAGATCGGCAACAGCGCGACCGACTTCTCGGCGATGAGCGAGCAGCTCGCCGCGAGCAGCGGAGAGATCTCCACCGCCATGGTGAAGATCGCCTCGAGCGCGGAGCAACAGGTGCAGGGCATGGAAAAGGCGGACGCCCTCCTCCTGAGCCTCCGGCAGATCGCGGAGGCAAACGCACAAGCCTCGGCCCGCGTCGCGCAGCTCGGCGACCGAATCAAGACGCTCGCGGCACATCATCGCGCCGACGTCGCATCTGCGGGGCAGACTCTGCTGGACGTGCGCGAGGTGGTGCGGACCTCGGCGACGCAGGTGCAGGAGCTCGCCCGGCTCTCCGAGCCGATCACCGCCTTCATCGATCTCATCAAACAGATCTCCAGCCAGACCAACCTGCTGGCGCTCAACGCGGCGATCGAGGCCGCCCGCGCGGGCGAGCACGGGCGCGGCTTTGCCGTGGTGGCGGAGGAGGTACGGCGGCTGGCCGACTCCAGCGCGAGCGCGGCGGAGGACGTGGCCAAGACGGTCCAGCACATCCGCAATCAGGTGCGCGGCGTGTCTCAGACCATGGAAATCGGCTCGGGCAAGGTGCAGGGGATCGAAACGGTGGCGGTGGCGGCGGCGAGGGCGCTGGAGGAGATCTCGACCGCGGTGGAAGAAGTTCACAACGCGGCGGAAGAGGTGGAGCGTGAGGCGGTGGCCAACCGGCGGATCGTGGAGCAGTTGGGAGAGCGGACTCAGGAGGTG
>JACCSE010000585.1 GCA_013813145.1 Gemmatimonadales bacterium | reverse complement strand
CGTTCGATCCGACCGCGTTCGCCTCGCTCACCGCCGCCGACTTCAGCGCCAACGACCAGCTCGCCCGCATGCTCGGCGAACCGGAGTTCGGCGCGCTGTTCCATCAGGGCGAGCGGGAGTCGATGTACCTGGCGGACGTGGCCCGGCGGGTGATCCTGGTGGTGTTGTTCGATAACCGGACGACACTCGGCCTGGTGAAGCTCCGGGTCAAGTCGGCGGTGGGACAGCTCAATCAGGTCTTCACGGAAATGTTCAACCGCGACGGGACCAGTGCGCCGGGGGTGGCGTCGGATTTCCTCGGCGAGGCGGAAGACGAGATCGACAAACTCTTCGGGGCCTGAGGAGATTCCCACCGCATGTCCATGATCAACTACGCCTCGCGCGAGATCAACTGCAAGCTGGTGTACTACGGGCCGGGGCTCGGCGGGAAGACCACCAACCTCGAGTTCGTCTACAACAAGGTGGCGCCCGGCGCGCGGGGGAAGATGATCTCGCTGGCAACCGAGACCGAGCGCACCCTCTTCTTCGACTTCCTGCCGGTGGACCTGGGAACGATCCGCGGATTCAAGGTCAAGTTCCATCTCTACACGGTGCCGGGGCAGGTCTACTACAACGCCTCGCGCAAGCTGATCCTCAAAGGCGTGGACGGGGTGGTGTTCGTCGCCGACAGCCAGATCGAGCGGATGGACGCCAACCTGGAGGCGATGCAGAATCTCTACGAGAACATGTCCCAGCACGGCTACGACATGACCAGGATTCCGTTCGCGGTGCAATACAACAAGCGGGATCTGCCCAACGCGGCCCCGGTCGCGGAGCTCCAGGCCGCGCTCAATCCGGGCTGGCCGGTCGAGGAGCCGGCCCGGCAGCGCACGGCGCCCGACCCCCATCACGAATCCGAGTTTCTGGTGAGCCAGCAGGATGGGCAGTGGATCGAGCGGGCCCCCTACTTCGAGGCCGTCGCCCTCACCGGGGATGGCGTCTTTGACACCCTCAAGGCGATCAGCAAGAGCGTCGTGAAGACCTTGGGGTAGGCGCCGCCATGTGGACCCTCCCCAACATCATCACCGTCGTCCGCATCTGCTTCACGCCGGTGATCGCCCTGCTCCCGTTCATCGAGGGGTACTGGCCCAAGCTCATCGCCTTCGTCATTTTCCTCGTCGCCGCGGTCAGCGACGTCTTCGATGGGTATCTCGCCCGCAGCCGTAACGAGGTCACCGACCTGGGCCAGATGCTCGACCCGGTGGCCGACAAGCTGCTGCTCTTCGCCTCGCTCATTCCGATCTACTTCATCTCCCGCTGGCGCCACGACCTGTACGACATCCCCATCTGGGGCAGCATCCCGCTGTGGGTCTGCCTGCTGCTGCTCGGGCGCGAGCTGGCGATGACCGGGTTCCGCTGGTGGGCCAGCCGGCGCGGCGTGCTGATCCCGGCGGCCGGGGCGGGGAAGCTCAAGACCGTGATTCAGAACGTCTTTATCGGCGCGGTCATCCTCTGGTTCGCCTTCCGCGACGCCCGGAAGCCGCTCGGCTGGGAGCACAGCCGCTACGCGGACTACTGGAACGAGTTCCACGGGGGCTTTGTCGCGGTGACGCTCGCGATCGCTACGCTGCTCACGGTGCACTCGTTCGTGCTGTATCTCTACCGGAACCGGCGGCTGTTTACCGACCGGGCGGGGTGAGCGGAGCTCGAATAGACCGATGGTGTCTGAGCTCATCCGTTGACCGTCCGCCCACCGCATGTCACGTACCGCTGGGTTACCGCCGCAAACAGCTTCTGGAGAAAGTTCCGCATCACCTCTTCCTGCCGGTTGTTGGGAAGCCTTCCGTTGATAGTCGCCACCAGGTCGAGTGAGGGGACCACGATCGCCCGGTTCATGCCGGAGCCCACGGTGGAGTAGAGATCCTTGGGGTACGCCGTGCCCCAGTAGCAGTCGTGATTGGATCGGATGTTGGGATAGGCGGGAACGGTGGTGAAGGTCCGGATCCAGGAGGACGCGAAGATCCGCCGGCCGGCCCAGTTGCCTTCGTGGAGCAGCAGGTACGCCAGCCGGCCGAAGTCCCGCGCGCCGGCCAGCCCATTGCCCGCCGTGGCCCACTGGTAGTCCGCCATCCCCCGCGTGCGCTTGTAGTCCATTCGCCCCACGCCGATCGGATTCAGGATGCCGCTCCGAAGGTAGGCACCCGGCTCGAGCTTCGTGACCCGGCGGAACAGCAGGCTGAAATGGTTATAGGCCACGCTCGAGTAGGTACTCCCTTTGGTGTACCTCGACGGCGAGCCCGGCGGGAAGTAGAGCGGTCCGCTGGCCCGCCAGTCGGGGTCCTTGCCCACCGTGAACGGCGCGAAGTCCCACCCGGCCTCGGTGCGCACCGCCCCGTCCGCGATCGCGGTCTCGTCCTGCGGAATGATGCCCGATGCATGGCGAAAGACGTGGTCCAGCGTGATGTTCGCCTTGCGGGCGTCGCTGAGTGGAAAGCCCTCGGGCAGCCACCGCTGATCGTACAATCGGCTGCCCGGTGCGATGGCCAGCGCGGGATAGTCGAGCTGCAAACGCCCGAGCAGCATCATCGCAAACGTCTTGCCGTTGGAGGCGAGGTAGTACACCGCCGTCCGCGCGGCCTCCCGGTTGTAGTACTCCCCCACCAGCCATCCGTTCTTGATGACCAGCGTGGCCTTGTTCCGGGGGTCGAACCCGCTGACGCCAGTGGAATAGTTTTGCCACGGCAGCCCCATGGTGTAGGCGCCGAGGGCATTCAGTTTGGTCAGGTCCATGCCGACCGCGGCGACGTCGCTGGAGGTCCTCGCCTTGCGCCAGCCGCCCCGGGTTTCGGGGGGAGGGAAGTAGGTCGAGAGCGCGGCGGCAGTCCCGCCCCTCGGGGCGGCGGCGCGGGGTTTCTGAGAGGTTCGGTCGGTGGGATCGTTGAGCGTGCAGCCTGTTAGGGCGGCGGCGAGGAGGGCGAACGGGAGAACCAACCACATACAATACCTGCCGTTGCTGAGGATTCGGGCGCGGATTAGAGTGCGTCGTGAACCTTCCAGACAAGGAACCGCTCAATTGCACACTCCGCAAGCCGGCTTGGACCTCGAGCTGGTCACCATCGGCACCGAGCTCCTGCTGGGGTACACGGTGGACACCAATGGTGCCGAGATCGCCCGGGTGCTCTCGGCTCAGGGCGTCAGGGTGGTGCGCCGGACCGCCGTCGCCGACCGGCCGGACGACATCCGGCAGGCGGTCGCCGAAGCGCTGCGGCGGACCGGCGCCGTGGTCACGACCGGCGGCCTCGGTCCCACCCGGGACGACATCACCAAGCAGATCGTCGCCGACCTGTTCGGCGTGCCGCTTCGGTTCGACGAGGCGGTGTGGGAGCATCTGCTGGAACGCTTTCGCCGGTTCGGGCGAGTTCCCGCGGCCAGCAACCGGAGCCAGGCGGAGGTGCCCGAGGGCGCGACCGTGCTGACCAATCAATGGGGCACGGCTCCCGGACTGTGGCTCGCGGGAGCGCCCGGGCTGATCGTCATGCTGCCGGGTGTGCCGCTGGAAATGCGAAAGCTGCTGGAGCACGAAGTGGCGCCCCGCTTCGCGGCCCGCACCTCGGGCCAGGTCATCCGGTCGCTCACGGTGCGGACGACGGGGGTGCCGGAATCGACGCTCGCGGAGCGTATGGGAGAGATCGAGAGCGAGATCGCGCCGCTCACGCTCGCCTACCTGCCGGGGGTGGAGGGCGTGGACCTGCGCCTGAGCGCCTGGAGGCTGCCGCCGGACGAGGCCGACCGGCGGCTCCGGGAGGCGGCCGAATTGGTGGCCTCCCGTGCCGGCGAGCACGCCTACGGGTCCGGCGAGTCCGACTTGGCGGCGGTGGTCCTCGAGGCGGCGGGGAAGCGGCGACTGCGTCTTGCGACGGCCGAGTCGTGCACCGGTGGCCTGGTCGGTGCGCGGCTCACCGACATCCCCGGCAGCTCAGCCGTCTTCGCTGGCGGGGTGGTGTGCTACTCCAACGAGCTCAAGACCGGGCTGCTCGGCGTGCCCGCGGCCCAGATCGAAGCGCACGGGGCGGTGAGCGAACCGGTGGTCCGGGCGATGGCCGAAGGTGCGGTCGCCCGGCTGGGGGTGGACCTGGCTGTGGCGGTCACCGGAGTCGCGGGGCCGGACGGCGGAAGCGAGGACAAGCCGGTCGGGACCGTGTGGATCGGAATCGCGTCCGCCGGCGGCGTGGAGGCGAGGCGCACCATGTTCGGCGGCGGCCGGCAGGAGATTCGCGCTCGCGCGGCGCAGGCGGCGCTGTTCCTGCTCTGGCGCGCCCTGGGTGGCGCGCCTAGATCGCCCGAAACAGCTCGCCCAAGTACATCGTGAAGGGCGCGGCAGCCCCGCCAGGCCGCCAGGTGATTTCATCGCGCACGAGCCTGGGAAGCGAGGCGGACGGCCGCCACTCCTCCACCGTGCGGCTCTCGCCGTCCACCACCCAATACAGCGGCACTTGCTGCTCCTGATACAGTCGGCGCTTGGTAAAGCGATCCGCGCGAATCGAAGATGGGCTCAGCACCTCCACCGCGAGCAGCAGTCGCCGCATCCCTTCCCACTCCTGATCGCGGGCATCCCCGAGAGGAACCACGAACAGATCCGGCTGCACCAGGGTGTCCGATCCCCAGGAGATATCTGCTGGAGAGAAGAAGGGGTGGCCGACCGGGTTGGCCTCTAAGTAGACGAGTATTGCGGAGTAGAGCCGGCCGAGCACGAGCTGGTGCCACTTCCGCGGCGCTGGGGTCACCAGCAGCTCCCCGTGAACGGTCTCGTAGCGGCTGCCGTCGTCGGGGAGAGCGCGGACCATGTCGGCGGTGTAGAAAGAGGGAGCCACCATACCCATAGTATCTGCTCGGCGTCGCGGGATCGGCAAGTGGCGGACATCCCATATACTGCAGTCATCCCGGGTCAGTGCGTCACCATATTGACGCCACGCGGATGATGGCCCTTCGAGAGCAGCACCAACCGCGTGGCCAGTTGGACCAGGATGTGAGGTGGGGTAGACCGCGGACGCCCGTTGCCCGCTCAGAACTGGAATTCGAATCCCGGGCGTCCGCTGGGCAGGCGGTGCGGTATCAGGCGGCGGAGCCGCTCGGGACGCGTTGCCGGGTCCAGCAGGCCCTCGCGGACGAACTCGACCAGATCGGCGAATTCCTCGTCGCCCAACGTCGCCGGTGTGACGATGAGCGGATCGAGCCGAGCCAGCACCGGCTCATTTGGTCCGGGCGTTCCCTGAAGATCGGGCGGCAATCCCCGCGGCACGTAGCTCCGCGCAGAGCCGGCAGGGTCGAGGTGATGCCGAATCGCGTCCTCCAGACGCACGAACGCGCCGTTGTGCATGAACGCGGGCTGCAGCGCCACGTTCCGGAGCGGGGCGGTGCGGAAGCGGTAGCGGTCCGCCGGATTGCCGGTCACCTGCTCCAGGCCGAAGTCCTCGTTCACTCCCGGCCCGTCGAATACCACGTTCGTCGCGGCGGGTGCTACCTGCGGCACTCCGATGACGTGCTGCTCGAAGTCGCTGAACATCTCGTTCGAGCGGCCGGCCACCGCATGGCAGCGGACGCAGCCGGCCGCACCGAAGAAGAGCACGGCCCCGCGCTTCTGGCGCTCGCTCAACGCGCGGGTTGCGCCCCGCGCGTAGCGGTCAATCGGCGCGTCGGCGAATACCAAAGAGAATTCAAACTCCGCGATGGCGCGGCCGAAGTGCTCGAAGGTGACTGGCCCACCGGCCAGGATTTCCGGAAAGCTCCGCCCGAACCGGCGGTGATATACCGGGACCCCGTCCAGCCGCCGGAGCACCTCGCCACGGATGGCCTCGGCGTCGCCGGGAAAGGTGAACCCGGCGGCCTCGACCCGTTCGGTCGGCGGTATGAAGGCCTGAGCCGTCAGGAGATGGGGCAGGCGGGAGAGCGAGTTGCCCTCCGGTGGCGGGAACAGAAACCCGGCCCCGTTGTCGAACGGATCGCCCGACAGCGCGGCGAACCGGGAGTTCCACATCAGGGTGGGGTAGAAGGCGGTGTTGATGACCATCGGCGAGCGGCGCTGGTTCCGCGGGCCGGTGCGCCCGGGTCCGACGATGCCGTTGTTGGCGATGCCGATCGCGATCGGCTGGGTATCGCCGAAGCCATTGGTCGGCGAGTGGCACCCGGCACAACTGTTGTCGTCGTTGAGGCCGGTGATGGGATCGAACCAGAGGAGCCGGCCGAGGTCGGCGAGCTCCCGGTCGAGCGGCCGGCCGAGTCGCGCCTGGAGAGTCGAGGCGACCCGGCCGGTGAATCCGTGTTCCGCCAGGTAGCGGCGGAGCTCGCGGTCAAGGTCGCCATCGCGACGGGCTGGCGCCACGGCCTCCGCGGGCGAGGGCGCCACCGCCTGACCACCCTCGCAGCCGGCGAGAATGCCGGCCGCGAGAGCCATGATGATTCGCGTGCGAAACCGCCGCAGATGCATCGCCGGGTCAGATCGCGTCGCAGGCTGGATCGCCCCGCACCCGCACTCGGATGTCGGTGAAGCTGTCGTCCGGGTTCAAGATGAAGTGGTAGTACTGCTTTACGAACAAGTCCGGGGTGCTGCCCTGCCCGTTCAGCCGGAACTTGTCCACCGTCCTGACCTCAAACGGGGGAACCGGCTCCTTGGTAGTCTGGGTGTTATTGTTGTAGCTGAATCGGTAGGACGAGCCGTCCGCCCCGGTCGCGGTGCCCTGGGCGCTGGTGTTGACATGGAAGTGGAGTCCGCCCGACCCGTCCGGGCTCAGGTGGACGGTGCCCCGAAGTGTGCCGGTGCCGGTGACGGTGGTGGAGAGCTCGGGACAGGTTTCGGGAGTCAGTTCGAAGTTCACCGGCTCCAGAAAATGGACGCTCGCGTTGGGCGAGGCGGCGAGCGCGGGCGGCGCGCTCGGCTC
>JACCSE010000526.1 GCA_013813145.1 Gemmatimonadales bacterium | reverse complement strand
CCTCCTCACGATTGAGGAGTGGGACCCGGCTGATCTCGTCCAAATACAGGTCGAGACTCTCGCGGCCCTCATCGATTGCACGAGCGATCTGCGCCGGTCGCACCGGGCGACGCTTGCCACGTGCCTTGATCGTCACGCTGCTCGCCTCCTCTAGGACTCCCGTCCCCGCACAGTATACCTGCAACGGGACCTGGGTCGCCCCCAGGTCGAGACGCGCGAATATAAGGTGTAAGATACGGAAAATCAACAGTTTAGGTAAAACGTGACAGGATGGCTATTTGCAGCCCTGCAGCGGGGCCCACGGCAAATCTGTGATCTACGTGCGTCTCAGAGTGCAACTTTAGGGAAATTCGTCGCCCGGCCGTGCTGGGCGGCCGGACGAGCAGTATAGGGAGGGTCCCTATCTTCAGGGACCGCCCATTTCCTGGGCAGTCTCGCTGATCGAGGATTGGGCTCCATCCCCCGCGGCGGCCAAGGTGAACTCGTAGTCCTTGCCCTTGGACTTCACCATGAAGAAGGCCATCCCCGGAACGATCCAGGTGTCGCTCTCGTGCTTGGAGTTGTGGAAACGGCTGGCCTTGAAGGTGCCGGCTGGGACGGTCACGCTCTCCGCCCCCATCATGGTCGTGCCCTCGCAGAGGTCGCTGAGGGCCGAGCTCTTCTTGAGCTGGCCGCGGATCATCTTCATCATCATTCCGCTCATCTTGATCGCCTGTTTGTCCCCCGGTTTGAAGACCATCTCCTGCACCTGGTCCATTTCGGCGGGGCTTCCCGGGGTGAGCACCTGATAGACCATGTTCTGGTCCTTCTGCTTTCCAGTCATCCGCATCTCCATCCACTTCATCTCTTTGCCTTCACGCTGCTCGCTGCCGACTACGGCGTAGCGCACGGTGTACGGATCTTTCTTGTTGATCACGCCCTGGTACTCGGCCCACTGCCCGACCTCGGGCATGCGGACGTCCTTGAGACACTCGTTCTGCGCCGCGGCAGGTGCTGCCAGCAGTGAGAGCGACAGGGCACCGGCGACGGAGGTGCGCATGGTGAATCCTCGCTGAACGGTGAAATATTGTCGCCGAGATTCTCGGCAAGCTGTCCTTGTATCCCATACTTCCTCCCGAGCGCAGCGAGGGACCCGCTCAGCCGGGATCGAACCCCTCGCGTTTGTCGGTCGGCGGCAGGCAAGGTCCCTCGCTGCGCTGGGGATGAAGTAGGTGCGCATCCGCGCGTCAGTGCGTCCCGCTCCCCCCGGAGAGCTGCTTCACCAGCTCCCCGATCACGTGCTTCGCATCCCCGAACAGCATCCAGGTACGGTCCGAAAAATACAACTCGTTGTCGATCCCGGCGAATCCCGGATTCTTGCTCCGCTTGATGGCAAACACGGTTCGAGCCCGGTCGGCCTCGATGATCGGCATCCCGAAGATCGGGCTGCTCTTGTCGGTCCGGGCGGCCGGGTTCACTACGTCGTTCGCGCCCACGACCAGTGCCACGTCCACCTGGGGCATGTCCGGATTGATCTCGTCCATCTCCACCAGGTCGGTGTAGGGGATGTCGGCCTCCGCCAGCAGCACGTTCATGTGGCCCGGCATGCGCCCCGCCACGGGGTGGATGGCGAACTTGACCGTTACCCCGCGCTTCTTGAGCTGATCGTACAGCTCCCGCACCTTGTGCTGCGCCTGGGCGACCGCCATCCCGTACCCGGGAACGATCACCACCAGGCTCGCCTGCTCCAGCACCTGGGCTCCGCCCTCGATCGTCTCGGGTTTATAGACCTTGTCCTCCCCACCCATCTTGGCCTGCTGCACCTGCCCGAAGGCGCCGAACAGCACGTTGGTGAAGGAGCGGTTCATCGCCCGGCACATGATGACGGCGAGGATCAGGCCGCTCGACCCATCGAGCGCGCCCGCGGTGATGAGCAGCTTGTTGTCCAGCACGAACCCCATCGCCACCGCCGCGAGCCCGGCGTAGGAGTTGAGGATCGCGATCACCGTGGGCATGTCCGCCCCACCGATCGGGATGATGAGCAGCACGCCGAAGGTCAGCGCGAGCACGATGATCAGGGCGAATGCCACCGGCGCCCAGGGCGCGGTCGGGTCCAGCACCACCGCGGTGCCCAGCCCCAACGCGAGCAGCAGGAGTGCGATGTTGGTGACGTTCTGCAGCGGATAGGTGACCGGCCGCTGGGGGATCCACTTGACCTCCTGGAGCTTGCCCGCGGCCATGAGGCTGCCGGTGAAGGTGAGGAAGCCCAGCAGAACCTCCGCGATGATCGCCACCGTGCGGAACTCGGTGAGCTGCGCCGCCTCTTCGCCGAACCAGAGGTAGTACTTGGCCGTGCCTACCAGCCCGGCGGCGAGCCCGCCGAACGCGTGGGACAGCGCCGTCCGCTGGGGCACGGCGGTGAGCGGAACCCGCGAGAGCGGGACGCCGACCGCGAAGCCGGCGAGGAGGGGAACGACGATCCAGAGGTGGTGCACCACCTCCGGCTGGGCCCAGGTCGCCACGATGGCGAGGACCATCCCCGCGACCCCGGCGTACACCGCGCGGCGGGCGGTGGCCGGCGCGTTCATCCAATGCAGCGCGAAGACGAACAGCGCGGTCGCGATCAGGTAGGCGAACTGGACCAGACCGCCGATCATGGGCGTGGCCCCTCGCCCGGCCGGGGCGCGGTCTTGAACATCTTGAGCATGCGCTCGGTGATGAGGAACCCGCTCACGATGTTGGTCACCGAGGCGAACACGGCGATGGCGCCGAGCACTCGGGTCCCGATCGGGTAGTCCGGCCCCGCCACGAGGATGGCGCCCACGACCGCGATCGCGGAGATGGCGTTGGTCAGCGACATGAGCGGTGTGTGGAGCAGCCGGGACACCCGGCGGATCACGCCCAGGCCGATGAAGGAGGCGAGCATGAAGACGAAGATCTGGGACCAGAGGTCGGCCTGGGGCGCCGCCTCGGCGAGTACGATCGGGGTCATGCGGCACCTTTCTGCAACGCGTCCAGGGTGCGGGCATGCCGCACCTCGCCCTCGTGGGTGATCAGGGCGCCCTGCTGAATGTCGTCGTCGAGGTCGAGGTTGAAGGCCTGGTCCCGGGTGAAGGCCAGGAGGAACGCGGTGAGGTTCCGGGAAAAGAGCAGGCTGGCGTGCATCGGCATCGACGCGGGCAGGTTGAGCGGGGCGAGGATGGTGACGCCGTTCACGGTGACCGTCTCGCCCGGCCGCGACAGCTCGCAGTTGCCGCCCCCGTCCGCGGCCAGGTCTATCAGCACGGCTCCCGGCCGCATGGCGTGCACCATGGCGGCCGTGACCAGGCGGGGCGCGAACACCCCGCCGATGAGCGCGGTGGTGAGCACCACGTCCACCTGGGCGCACTGGGCCGCGAGGATCTCCCGCTGCCGCGTCCGATCCGCCTCGGACAACTCCTTGGCGTAGCCGCCCCCGGCCGCGGCGCTCTCCTGAAGCTCGATGCCGACGTACTTCCCGCCGACGCTCTCGATCTGCTCTTTCACCTCCGGCCGGACGTCGGTGGCGGTGACGTTGGCGCCGAGCCGTTTGGCGGTCGCGATGGCCTGAAGGCCGGCGACGCCGGCGCCGATGATGAAGACCTTGGCCGGCGGCACCATCCCGGCCGCCGTCATGAACATGGGGAAGTACTTGTTCAGCTCCGCCGCGGCGAGGAGCACGCCCTTGTAGCCGGCGATATTGGCCATGGACGAGAGGGTGTCCATGGCCTGCGCCCGGGTGGTGCGCGGGATGGCGTCGGTGGCGAAGGCGGTGACCCGCCTGGAGGCGAGTGCACGGACCGCGTCGAGATTCCGAAGCGGCATGAGCGAGCCGAGATAGACCGCGCCCGGGCGCATCTCGGCGATCTGCTCGGACGACGGAGCTCCCACGCCGAGCACCACGTCCGCCGCACCGAGCAGCGCCTCGCGCTGGGTCTCGATTCCGGCCCCAACGTCGCGGTATGCCCCGTCGCCGAACCCCGCCTCGCCGCCGGCCCCCGCCTCGATCGCGATCTCGTAGCCGGCCTGAATCAGTTTCTTGCAGGACTCAGGCACCATCGCGACTCGCCGCTCGTCGGGGGCGGTCTCCTTGGGTACTCCGATGCGCATCGGGACTCCGCGTCAGGGAGGGAAGGTCGAATATCTTATCCCTTGCGCGGTTGGGCCAGTAGTGCCTTTGCCCCATCGTGCGCTGGAATGGCTCTAGGGCGCAGCAGCGAGCGGGGTGTGTGTCCGCCCTCCGGACAAGCACACAGTCCTCCCGTCGGACACACACCCCGCT
>JACCSE010000509.1 GCA_013813145.1 Gemmatimonadales bacterium | reverse complement strand
GGAGCTGGACGACGTCTCCAAGGTGTTCTCCAATTTCGATATCGACGCCGCGCAACTGGCGGAGGCCGGGACCTGACGGTGCTCCGGTGAGGGTGCTCGGCATCGATCCGGGCACGGCGGTGCTGGGTTACGGCGTCGTGGAGACCGGTCAGTCCCGGCAGCCTCGGCTGCTCGAGTGCGGGGCGCTGACCACCGCCGCCCGCGATCCACTTCCCACCCGACTGCTCGTGATCCACGACGGTACCGGCGCGCTACTGGCGCGGCACCGGCCCGACGCCATGGCGGTCGAGAGCTCGTTCTACGGCAAGAACGTGCGGACGACGGTAGTGTTGAGCCACGCGCGCGGTGTCATCCTGCTCGCGGCGGAACAGGCCGGCGTTCCGGTCACCGAGTATTCGCCGGCCCTGGTAAAGAAGACCATCGTCGGCCGGGGCGGGGCGCTCAAGCCGCAGGTAGGCTACATGGTGGCGCAGCTCCTTCGGCTCAAGTCCGCTCCTGAGCCGGCCGACGCCGCGGATGGCGTGGCGGTAGCGCTGACCCACCTGATCATCGCGACCCGGCAGGCGGCGTTCTTCCGCCACGTCACCGGCGGACGAGCGCGATGATAGCGACGCTGAACGGGATCCTGGCCCAGCGGGATGGAGAGACGATCGTGGTGCAGACCGACGGCGGCGTGGGCTACGAAGTCACCGTGCCGGCCGGCGTGGCCGAGCGGCTGCCGGCGCCGGGAACGCGGCTGAGCCTGTACACCGAGCTGGTGGTGAAAGAGGACGGCTGGTCGCTCTTCGGATTCGACCGCTCGGCGGAGCGGCGGGTATTCCAGCGGCTGCTCGGCGCGAGTGGGTTCGGTCCCAAGCTGGCGCTTTCGCTGCTCTCGGCGCTGGGGCCGGAGCGCGTGGTGCGCAGCATCCGGGAGCGCGACCTGACGGCGCTCAGCTCGGTCGGGGGCATAGGAAAGAAGAAGGCCGAGCGGCTGGTGCTGGAGCTGAGGGACAGGTTCGACGACGTGGTATTGGGACCGGCGGCGCCGCGGTCCGCCGGCAGCGATGGCGCGGTGCAGGCGCTGGTCGGGCTGGGCTACGGGCCCGGCGCCGCGGAGGACGCGGTGCGTGCGGCGCTGGC
Source organism: Gemmatimonadales bacterium (assembly GCA_013813145.1). Taxonomy (GTDB): domain Bacteria; phylum Gemmatimonadota; class Gemmatimonadetes; order Gemmatimonadales; family GWC2-71-9; genus CAVVWJ01. Next base: position 1,706 of record JACCSE010000509.1, on the reverse strand, counting down.
CGCCGGCGCCCCCGAAGAAACCTCACCACTCATCCGGCGAGCGCTTCAGCAGCTCGCCGCCCGCCAGGGAGCTAACCGGCGATGACCGTCCCCGCCCGCACGGCCGAATGGAACTGCACCCGTTGCGGCACCACCAACCGCAAGCTGGTTCCGTCCGCCACCACCCGAACCAGCGACCGCTGCACCCACTGCGGTGCCGGGCACCAGGTCGAGGTGGGCGTTCGGCCGGTTCGGTGGAACGCACGGCTGGATGACTAGGGAGAGCTCGTGCGGTTGTTCACCACGAAGGCACGACGAGCACGAAGGACACGAAGGAAAAACCAAAAACTAGTGTGCTGTTCTTCGTGTCCTCCGTGCCCCTTCGTGCCTTCGTGGTGAGTACAGCATTGGATGTACGCTAGGAGCACCGATGGATAGACTACAGGTCACAACACCGGAATCGATGCCCGAAGAGGCCGTGGCGGATGCGGCGCTCAGGCCTTCGCGGTTGGATGAGTTCGTGGGACAGGAGCAGGTGAAGGCGTCGCTTCAGATCGCCATCGACGCGGCCAAGGGGCGGCGGGAGACGCTGGATCACACGCTCTTCTTCGGCCCGCCGGGATTGGGGAAGACGACGCTGGCGATGCTGATGGCCCGTGAGATGGGCGTACAGCTCCGCACCAGCTCGGGGCCGGTCCTGGAGAAGCCCGGCGACCTCGTGGGCCTGCTCACCTCCCTCGGTCCGGGCGACATGCTCTTCATCGACGAGATCCACCGGCTCAAGCCCGCGCTGGAAGAGTTCCTCTATCCGGCGATGGAGGACTATCGGGTCGACGTCCGGATCGCCGACGGGCCCAATGCCCAGACCATCCCGATGGCGTTGGAGCGCTTCACGCTGATCGGGGCCACGACCCGGTTCGGTCTGCTCACGCCGCCGATGCGGGCCCGCTTCGGTCTGGTGGAGCGGCTCAACTTCTATCCGCCCGAGGATCTGGAGCAGATCGTCGCCCGCTCCGCCGCGATTCTCAACGTCCCCATCGAGGAGGCGGGGACGGTCGAGATCGCCCGCAGGAGTCGGGGCACGCCTCGCGTCGCCAACCGGCTGCTCCGCCGGGTGCGCGACTATGCCCAGGTGAAGGCGGACGGCCGGATCACGGCCGCCGTCGCCGACAGCGCGCTCGCCCGGCTCAACGTGGACGAGTTCGGGCTCGACGATATGGATGCCCGCATCCTCACTACCATCATCGAGAAGTTCGGCGGCGGTCCCGTCGGGCTCGGCACGGTGGCGGTGGCGGTCGGGGAGGACGCCGGCACGCTGCAGGATGTCTACGAGCCGTATCTCATCCAGCAGGGATTTCTCGAGCGCACGCCGCGCGGCCGCTGCGCCACCGCGCTCGCCTACCGCCGCTTCGGACTCACCCCGCCCGCCGGGCAGACCACGATCTTTGACGGCTGACGTCCCGCTTCGCACGGCGGATTTCGACTACGAGCTGCCGCCCGAGCTCATTGCCCAGGAGCCGTTGCCGGATCGTGCGGCGAGCCGGCTGCTGATGGTAGCGAGGGCAGCGGGGCAGCAGGGCAGCGGGTTAGCGGGGCAGCCGAGCAGCGGGGCCGAGCGGCAGCCGAGCTTTGGGGGCGTGGGCGCGAGGCTTGCCTCGCGCGGGACCTCACGGCCCCCGGACACGCCGCCCGGCGACCGGAGCGCCGCCCTGGGCTCGCTCCTGGTG
>JACCSE010000459.1 GCA_013813145.1 Gemmatimonadales bacterium | reverse complement strand
GCATCGGCCCGGCGCGCGCGGCCTCAATTGTGCAATACCGTGCGCAACACGGCCCCTTTCGGTCGGTGGAAGATCTGGGGCGGGTGCCCGGTCTGGGGCCCGCGGCGCTGGCGCGGGTCCGGGAGCACCTGGCCCTGCCATGATCCATCCGATCCACTACCCGTTCCCTTACCGCGAGATCATGGCGACCGCAGCAGTCGGTGCCGATCGGCTCGGCGAAATTCTCCTACGCGAGGGCGTGGTCTCGCGCGAGCAGCTCGCCCAGGCGCTCGCCGAGCAGAAGGCGACCAAACATCGTCTGGGCTATGTCCTGGCCAAATTGGGGATGGTGCCGGAGCTGGAGATCACCAAGGTCCTGGCCCGGCAGTATCGTATGCCGGCCGTGGACCTGAGTCGTTTCGAGGTGGATCCCAAGATCCTCAAGCTGGTCCCCTCCGATATGGCCACGAAGAGCGTGGTGCTGCCGCTCAAGCGCGAGGGGCGTACCCTCACCGTCGCCATGGCCGATCCCACCGATCTCGGCCTGCTCGAAGACCTCAAGTTCATCACCCGCTTCGATCTGTTCCCCGTCCTGGCCGGCGAGTACACCCTCCGCACGCTGATCGAGAAGCACTACGCCAACGACCAGCAGGAGCTGCAAACTCTCCTCAAGGACATGGAGGCCACCGGCGAGGACGTGGAGGTCGTCGCGGAGCAGGAAGAGGAGACGGCCACTCAGGCGCAGATCGAGGACGCGCCGGTGGTCAAGCTCATCAACGGGCTCCTCATCGACGCGGTCAAACGGGGCGCCAGCGACATCCACATCGAACCGTTCGAGCACGAAATCCGGGTCCGCTATCGTATCGACGGCGCCCTGCTCGAGATCATGCGGCCGCCGCTCAAGATGAAGGCGGCGCTCACCTCGCGGATCAAGATTCTCTCCCAACTCAATATCGCGGAGCGCCGCGTTCCCCAGGACGGCCGGCTCAAGCTCAAGATGGGGAACCGGGTCATCGACTTCCGGGTGAGCACCCTGCCGGTGCTGTACGGCGAAAAGATCGTGCTCCGAATCCTCGACAAGGGGAACCTCACCCTCGACCTGACCAAGTTCGGCTTCGAGGTCAAGGCGGAAAAGGATCTGATGAAGGCCATCCTGAATCCGTACGGGATGGTACTGGTTACCGGCCCCACCGGTTCGGGCAAGACGACCACGCTCTACTCCGCGCTCTCCCGGGTCAACACGCCCGAGGTCAACATCATGACCGCGGAGGACCCGGTCGAGTACAACCTGATGGGAATCAATCAGGTCCTGGTGCGCAGCGAGATCGGGCTCACCTTTGCCGCCGCGCTGAAGGCGTTTCTGCGCCAGGATCCCAACATCATCATGATCGGCGAGATCCGGGACCTCGAGACCGGGGGCATCGCGATCTAGGCCGCGCTCACTGGCCACCTGGTGCTCTCCACGCTGCACACCAACGACGCGCCGAGCACGATCACGCGAATGATCGATATGGGGATCGAGGCCTTCAACGTGGCCAGCGCGGTGAACCTCGTCGTCGCCCAGCGGCTGGTGCGCCGTATCTGCAAGGACTGCAAGACTCCGCACAAGTATCGCGACGATGAATTGCAGTCGCTGGGCACAGAAATTGAGAGTCTGCGGGGTCTCCCCTTCATGAAGGGCGCGGGCTGCGACACCTGCACCGGCACCGGCTACAAGGGCCGGGCTGGGCTGTACGAGGTGATGGCCCTGAGCCCCGAGCTGCGCCGTCTGATCCTTCGAGGGGGCTCGGTCGCCGAACTGCGCGACCAGGCGGTCTCCGACGGCATGCTCACCCTGCGCATGGACGGGATGAAGAAGATCGAGCGCGGCGTCACGACTCTCGAAGAGGTGGTCAAGGAGACGGCCGGATGAGCTTAAATCTGCGGGCGCTGCTGGAAGAAATGCTCGAGAAGGAGGCTTCGGACCTGCACATCACCGCGGGCGAGAGGCCTAAGTTGCGCGTCGACGGCGACATCGCCGACAGCTCGGTGACCGACGTGATGACCCCCAAGGACACCCTCCACCTGGCCTATTCGGTCCTGACCGAGAATCAGAAGAAGCGGTTCGAGACCGAGGATGAGCTCGACTTCTCCTTCGGGATCCAGAACCTGGCGCGCTTCCGCGGCAACGTCTTCAAGCAACGGGGCTGCGTGTCCATGGTAATCCGCATGATTCCGTTCAATGTGCGAACGTTCCAGGAGCTGGGACTTCCCCCGGTCATGGCCAAGCTGGCCGAGCGCCCGCGGGGACTGATCCTGGTGACCGGGCCGACCGGCTCCGGCAAGAGCACCACGTTGGCGGCCATCATCGACAAGATCAACAAGGAGCGGAAGGGGCACATCATCACGGTGGAGGATCCGATCGAATTCATCCACCGCCACCAGTCGTGCATCGTCAACCAGCGTGAGATCGGCACCGACACCAAGAGCTTCTCCAATGCGCTCAAGTATGCGCTCCGTGAGGACCCCGACGTTATCCTGGTGGGCGAGATGC
>JACCSE010000178.1 GCA_013813145.1 Gemmatimonadales bacterium | reverse complement strand
GGTTGCTGTCGGCTCCGGATGGAGGTCGCGAGGGAGGAGTAGGCTTCGCGCTGGGTACGGTCGTGCGGATCGGTCGCGCGATCGCGATCTCGGGTGACGTGGCTACGCTCGCCGAACGCTCCGCGGGCGAGAAGGTCGCCTGGGGCGCCGGGATCAGCCTGGCCATCCCGCGCACCCCACACACCTTCTCGCTCCACGCTACGAACGGCAACAACGCGACCCTCCAGAGCGCCTCGCGCGGTGGCAGCGAGGTGCGGTACGGTTTCGAGTTCACCATCCCGCTCACTCTGAGCCGGTATTTTGGTCCCCGACGCACAGCTGCCGCCCCGGCCGAGCGGCCGGAGCGAGGCGTCGCCCCCCAACCCGGTGCGGCGACGGTTCGCGCCGAGATCCAGGACTTCGCGTTCGGTCCCCGTCACCTCGTTGTCCAGGCGGGGACCACGATCGCCTTCACCAACTCCGGAGCGGTCGAGCACAGCGTGACGGCGGATAGCGGCGGCTTCGACTCGAGATCGATCCAGCCCGGCGGAACTGCAGCCATCACGTTCACCACTCCGGGAGTCTATCCCTTCCACTGTACACCGCACCCGTTCATGAGCGGGTCGGTCGAGGTTCGGTGAGTCGTGGCGATGAGACTGCTACCGCTGAGCGTCGTTGCGGCACTGGGGTGCTTCTCGGGCCGCGAGCCCGCGGGTCCGGCGGACCAGCGCTGCGGGGTTCCGCTGACGGACGACGTGCCCGGCTCGACGCTCTCGGCGATCGTCGGATTCGCCTTCCAACCGGCGGAGTTGCGGGTGCCGGTCGGTCAGCGTATCACCTGGGTGAACTGCGAGGACAACGGCGCCCCGCATACCTCCACCGCGGACGCCGGAGAGTGGAACTCGGCCCTGCTCCAGCCCGGCGATGGCTTCACCCGGAACTTTCCCGAGCCCGGGACCTTCACCTACTTCTGCGAGGTGCACCCCTTCATGACCGGGCGGGTAGTGGTGGAGTAGCCCTCGCAAGAACACCCCTTGACGTGCCTGGCCGTAGCCTGCTAGTGCTCAAGCCATGCCCCCCTCTCCCGAGCTCGCCACCCTCACCGCGCTCGCCCGGGCCCTGAGCCGACCCGCGGACCTCGCGGACTCGCTCCAGGCGGCGCTCGGGACCGTCTCGGAGGCGCTCGGGCTCGAGACCGGGTGGGTGTGGCTGCTCGACGAGGAGACCGCGGCACCGCGCCTTGCAGCCACCCGGGCGTTGCCCGCCGCGCTGCGCGAGCATCCCGAAGCGATGCACGGAGACTGCTACTGCCTCTCGACCTTCCGCGGCGGAGACCTGCGGGGTGCGGCCAATGTGAACGTGGTGTGGTGCAGCCGTCTCTCCAAGCTCGTCGACGACTCGACCCATCTGCGCTGCCACGCCAGCGTGCCGCTTGCGGCCGGCGAGCGGCGGCTCGGCATGCTGAACGTCGCGAGCGCCGACTGGCGGGTGCTCTCGGAGGATGAGCTGAGTCTGCTGACCACGGCTGGTGCGCTGGTCAGCCTCGCCGTCGAGCGCTCCCGGCTCGAGTCGGCGCGGGCATGGGGCCTCGCCGCCGAGGAGCGGAACCGGCTCGCACGCGAAATTCACGACACGATCGCCCAGTCGCTCGCGGCGCTTACCATGCAGCTCGAAGCGGCCGACGCCCGAGCCGAGGCGCAGGGCGATCGCCGGCTTGGCGAGGCGGTGAGTCGGGCGCTGGCGCTGGCCCGCTCCACCCTGGATGAGGCGCGGCGATCGGTGCTCGACCTGCGCGCGGCCCCGCTCGAAGGCCGAAGCCTCCCTCGAGCGATCGAGCAGCTCGCGGCAGAAATGCGGGAGACGTCGGTGCCCCCGCTGTTGATCCAGGTCAGCACCAACGGCTTCGATGCCGACGGGGGGGACCTGCCGGCCGCCGTGGAGGTCGGGCTATACCGCATCGCGCAGCAAGCGCTGGCGAACGCCGCGCGCCACGCGGAGGCCCGGCGGGTCAGCGTGCTGATCGCCCGCGAGCCGGGGCAGGTACGCCTTTGCCTCGAGGATGACGGCATCGGGTTCGACCCCGCTGCGGTTCCGCCCGGCCGATTCGGCCTGATCGGCATGAGGGAGCGCGCCCGGCTGCTCGGCGGGACGCTGGCCGTGGGGAGCCGGGCGGGCGGCGGCGCTGCGATTCAGGTGGTCGTCCCCCTCGGTTCCGCGTCATGAGTGCGCCCATCCGTGTGGCCGTCGCCGACGACCATCCCGTGGTTCGCGAGGGACTGGTGGCGATGCTGGAGACCCAGCCCGACTTCACCGTCGTCGCCGAGGCGGCGACCGGTCTCGACGCGCTGACGTCCATCGCCGCGGCCGATCCGGACGTGCTGCTGCTCGACCTGGAGATGCCCGAGCTCGACGGGGTCGGCGTCCTCCACCGTCTCGGATCATCGGGTGCCCGCGCGCGCGTGATCGTCTTCACGGTGTTCGATACCGACGAGCGCATCATCGCCGCCGTGGCGGCCGGTGCGGCGGGCTACCTGCTGAAGGGCGCTCCCCGCGCCGAGGTGTTCGCTGCGGTGCGGACGGTGGCGGGCGGTGGCTCGCTGCTCGCCCCGGTCGCGACGGCGGCGGTGTTGCGGCAAATGCGCGGAGAAGCGGCTCCGGCCGCGGCACCGCCTTCGCTGACGCCGCGGGAGCAAACCGTGCTCGAGCACCTGGGCCGAGGCGCGGGGAACAAGCAGATCGCGGCCGCGCTCGGGATCGCGGAGCGTACGGTCAAGTTCCATGTCGGCTCCCTCTTCACCAAGCTCGGTGCGGCCAATCGGACCGAGGCGGTTGCGCGCGCGGCGCAAGCGGGGCTGATCCGGCTCTGACAGCGGGGCACCCTGCCCTAATGGACAGGTTCCCCACCTGTCCGTTTTCCA
>JACCSE010000177.1 GCA_013813145.1 Gemmatimonadales bacterium | reverse complement strand
GGTCGACTTTTTCACCTGGGAGCGCGCCGACCGAGTGAAGGACCTGCTCTCGGCCGCCCGCTGAGGAGATCATGAGCGTTCAGACCGCCGTTGCCAAGTACGACATCAAGGACATCGCCCTGGCCGACGAGGGAAAGCGCCGGACCGAGTGGGCCGAGCGATCGATGCCGGTGCTCCGGCAGATCCGCGCCCGCTTCGCGAAGGAGCAGCCGCTCAAGGGCCTGAGGCTCTCCGCCTGTCTCCACGTCACCACCGAGACGGCCAACCTGATGGTGACACTCCGCGCCGCGGGGGCGGACATCGCTCTCTGCGCGTCGAATCCGCTCTCGACCCAGGACGACGTCGCCGCCCACCTGGTGCGCGACCACGGCGTTCACGTGTACGCCATCAAGGGCGAGGACCACGACACCTATTACACCCACATCGCCCAGGCGCTCGCCTTCGGGCCCGACATGACCCAGGATGACGGGGCCGACCTGGTCGGCGCGCTGCACATGCTGGCGCTCAACCGTCTCGACGACCTCGCCCCGCCGATCCGGCGGTGGGTGGAAGCGCTCTCGAAGGAGGAGCGCCGGGCCGCGGTGGCCTCGGTGAAGGGCTCCACCGAGGAGACGACTACCGGCGTCATCCGGCTCAAGGCGATGGCCAAGGAAGGCGTGCTTCAGTTTCCCATCGTGGCGGTCAACGACTCCAGCACCAAGCACATGTTCGACAACCGCTACGGCACCGGGCAGTCCACCCTCGACGGCATCGTGCGAGCCACCAACATGCTGCTCGCCGGCAGCACCGTGGTGGTAGCCGGCTATGGCTGGTGTGGCCGCGGCTTCGCCATGCGGGCCCGCGGGGCCGGGGCCAACGTCGTGGTGACCGAGATCGACCCGCTGCCGGCGCTCGAGGCCCGGATGGACGGGTTCCAGGTCATGCCGATGAGCGACGCGGCCCCCATCGGCGACCTGTTCGTCACCCTCACCGGCAACCTTCACGTCATCCGCCCGGAGCACTTCCAGACGATGAAGGACGGCGCCATCGTGTGCAACTCGGGGCACTTCAACGTGGAGCTGGACCTCGAGGCCCTGGGGCGCATCGCCTCCGAGCGCCGCATGGTCCGCAACATGGTCGAAGAGTACGTGGTGAATGGCAAGCGGATCATGGTCCTGGGCGACGGCCGGCTGATCAATCTCGCCGCCGCCGAAGGTCACCCCGCGAGCGTCATGGACATGTCATTCGCCAACCAGGCGCTCGCCGCCGAGCTGCTGGCCAAGGAGTCCGGCACCATGGCCAAGGCGGTGCACCGGCTCCCCGCGGCGGTGGATCAGGAGATCGCGCGGCTCAAGCTCCAGAGCATGGGCATCGCGATCGACAAGCTCACCTCGGAACAGGTGGAGTATCTGTCGAGCTGGGACGCGGGGACATGAGGTCGCAGGTCGCAGGTCCCAAGTCTCAGGTCTTCTCGGACCCGCGAGCATCCAGACCTGCGACCTGCGACCTGTGACCTGTTAGACTTCCCCCATGATCGAAGTCACCGTCGCGCACCTTGGTCTCGATCGGACCACCAACACACCGGTCGTGATCCTGCGGGAGAAGGAGGGGGCCCGGGTGCTCCCCATCTGGATCGGCCCCGCCGAGGCGAGCGCGATCGCGATGGAGCTGCAGGGGATGAAGGCGCAGCGCCCGCTGACCCACGATCTGCTCAAGCAGGTGCTCGTCGGACTCGGCGGCGAGCTGCGCCGGGTGGTGATCAGCGCGGTCAAGGAAAACACCTACTTCGCCGAGCTGCTCATCCGGCGCGAGGACCACGTCTTCCAGGTGGACGCCCGCCCGTCGGACAGCATCGCCCTCGCCCTCCGCATGCGGGCCCCCATCTTCACGAGCGACCAACTGCTCGATGAGAGCGGCGTCCAGACCGAGGAACCCTCCCCCGATCCCACGCTCGAAGCGGACAAGCTCAAGGAATATCTCGAGCGGATGGATCCGCAGGATTTCGGCAAGTTCAATCCGTGAGGGTGGCTGGGCGGTACGGCGGTACGGCGGTACGGCGGCACAGTGATCGGACGGCAGGCGCGATTCTGCCGGTATTCGCGCTGCTGCTGTTTACCGCCGTACCGCAGTACCGCCTTTTCGCCCAAGCCATCGCTGCCGGCCGCGTAATCCGCCCCGAGGCCGCCGATTCGACGCCGGTGCCTGGCGTGCGGGTGGTGCTCCACCGGGTGGGAACCGAGGCTCAAGGGCCGGTGGACTCGACGCTCTCGGGGGCCGGTGGGCGATTCCGTTTCCGCTTCACCCCCGACAGTGGCGCCCTCTATCTGCTCAGCGCGCGGTACGGTGGGTTGGAGTACTTCTCCGCGCCGGTGCGGCTCGACTCCGCGCCGCCTGACACGGGCGTGCGAGTGGTCGTGTACGATACGTCCAGCACGACGCCGGTCGGGCTCTCGGCGCGGCACCTGGTGGTCCCGCGGCCCGGTGAAGACGGCACTCGCGAAGTGCTCGACCTGATCGTGCTGCTGAACGGCGGGCGGCTCGCGCGTGTGGCGCCGGACACGCTCGGGGCCTCGTGGTCGGGGCCGTTGCCGGCGGCCAGCGAAGGACTGGACGTTGGCGAGAGCGACGTCTCCCCCGAGGCGATCGAGCGGCGGGGTGACTCGGTGTTCCTCGCGGCGCCCATCGCCCCGGGCGAAAAGCAGCTTTCGCTGCAGTACCATCTGCCCGGCGATCGAACCGAGGCGGCGTTCCCCCTCGGTCGGGAAGGAGGGACGGTCAACGTACTGCTGGAGGAGCCCGGCGCCACGGCTCGAGCCGACGGGCTGACCCTGGCGGACACCCAGGTCATCGGAGGACGGAACTTCCGCCGCTGGACCGGCCAGCTGGCGGCCGGAACCGTGATCGACGTGCGGCTGCCGAGTACGGCGGGGACGCCGCTCGATCTGCTGGGAGCTTTGGTCGCGGCCGTGGTCGTTGGACTGGCCGTGGCAACCTGGCAGATCCTGGCGCGCCGGCCCATTCCGGCGGCAGCCTCCCCGGACAGTGCGTTCCCCGGTCCTCTTCTCGATCGGATCGCGGCGCTCGACGCCCGATACCTGGGGCGCGAGACGGAAGTAGAGGCGACGGAGTGGAGTCGGTATCAAGCAGACCGGGCCCGGCTCAAGGCGGAGCTGGAGGCAATGCTGGCGGCCCGCGGACCGGCCAGATGACCTGGTGGGGAGCGGTGCCGCTGGCGCTGGTCGCGGCGTGCGGTCCGGCCGCGCCTGCCCCGGCCGCGACACTGATCGTGGACGACGCCGGCGACACCGTCGCCGTCCAGGTACCGGCCCGCCGCGTCGCCTCGCTCATTCCCGCCTCGACCGAGCTCCTCTTCGCCATCGGGGCCAGAAGGGCGCTCGTCGGCCGGACAGCCTGGTGCGATTACCCCGCGGAGGTGAAGACGGTGCCGAATCTGGGGGACGGCATCAACCCCAATCTGGAGGCGATCCTGGACCGCCGGCCCGATCTCGTCATCCTCTATAACTCGGCCCAGCATGCCGCCGCCGCCGCCCGTCTGCGCGAGCTGGGAGTTCCGGCGCTCCGGCTCAACACCGACGCGCTGGCAGACGTCGGCCGGCTGGCGGGCCTGTTCGGCAGGCTGACCGGCCACGAGCGTGAGGCGGACAGCGTGACCGCCGCCTTCGACACCGCGCTCGCCGCCGCGAGCGGTGGTCGGAGTGGGTCGAAGCCGGAGGTGCTGCTGCTGGTCTGGGAACAGCCGCCGATGACGATCGGTCGGGGAAGCTTCCTCAACGAGCTGGTCGAGCGTGCGGGCGGAGAGAACCTGTTCGCCGACGTGGCCGCGAGCGCCGGCGCGGTCAGCATCGAGGCGGTGGCGGTGCGCGATCCGGACGTCATCCTGACGACGGCCGCCGGGCCCTCCGCCTTCGCGAACCGACCGGAATGGCAGGTCGTGCCCGCGGTGCGCCGGCGGCGATTCCTTCACGTCACCGGGTCGGAGTTCAACCGGCCGAGCCCGCGTGCGCCGGCCGCGATCCGGGAGCTGGCTCGCCGCCTCCGCGGACTCGCGCCGTGAGAGCGCGAGGGGCGGCGCTGTTGGCGGCCGCGATCCTTGGTTCGCTCGCCCTGGGGTTGGCGGCAGGTGCCGTGCCGCTGAGTGTGGCCGAGGTCTGGCAGGGACTCTGGCACGCGGACGCGCCGTCCTCGGTCATCGTCCGCGAGCTCCGGGCACCGCGCGTGCTGCTGGCGTTCCTCGTCGGCGGGAGCCTCGCCGTCTGCGGTGCGGCGCTTCAGGCGATGATCCGGAATCCGCTGGCGGAGCCCTACCTGCTCGGGCTCTCGGGCGGTGCCGGGCTCGGTGCGGTGACGGCCATCGCGTCCCGCGCCGCATCGCCGTGGGCGGTGCCGATCGCCGCGTTCGTCGGGGCGCTAGCGGCGGTCGGGCTGGTCTACCGCCTGAGCCTGGCGGCCGGGCGCCGGCTCGATCCACGGGTGCTGCTCCTGTCGGGCGTCGTTGTCGGCTCCTTCGCCGGTGCGCTGATGAGCGCGATCATGGTGCTCTCCGACGCCGCCGGCGTGCGCAATGCGTTCCTCTGGCTGCTCGGCGGCTTCGGCGCGGCCTCGTGGCAGAGCCTGGCCGTGTTCTCCGCCTACGCGATCGCTCCGCTCGCCTGGCTCGGGTACCAGGCCCGCGCCCTCGATCTGATCGCCTTGGGAGACGAGCCGGCGCACCACCTGGGCGCGGAGGTGGAGCGCACCCGGCGGCTGGTGTACCTCTGCACCGCGCTGCTGACCGCCGCCAGCGTCGCCGCGTGCGGCATCATCGGCTTCGTCGGGCTGGTGGTGCCTCACGCGGTCCGCACCGTTTCGCGCCCCCTGCACCGGAGTCTGCTGCCGCTGGTCTTTCTATCGGGCGGGGCATTCCTGGTGCTCTCGGACGTGGTCTCACGGACGGTGGTGCGGCCGCTGGAGTTGCCGGTGGGAGTGATCACGGCGCTGGTAGGAGTTCCACTTTTCGCGCTGCTGCTGCGGAGAACGCTGGCGTGATCCTCGAGGCCAGCGGCGTGACGGTGCGTTACGCCGGAACCGCCGCGGCCGCGCTCCTGGAGGCGAGCTGCTCGGTCGACGCGACACGGCTGGTGGCGGTGGTCGGGCCCAACGGCAGCGGCAAGACGACGTTGGTCCGGGCGGTGTCCGGGCTCTCGCCGGTAGCGGCGGGCGAGATACGAATCGACGGCCGGCCGGTGTCGCGGTGGCCGCGGGGCGAGCTCGCTCAGGTGCTGGCCGTGGTGTCGCAGCGGGAAGAGAGCGTCTTCCCGCTCTCGGTCGAGGAGACGGTGATGCTCGGCCGGTACGCCCGTATCGGACCGTTCGCGGCGCCGTCGGAGCGCGATCGCGATGCGGTGCGACAGGCCCTCGATCGCTGCGACGTCGCTGATCTGGCGCACCGGCCGGTGGACGCGCTCAGCGGCGGGGAGTGGCAACGGGTGCGCATCGCCCGGGCGCTGGCCCAGGAGCCCCGGCTTCTGGTGCTGGACGAGCCGACGGCCTCGCTCGACGTGCGACACGAGATGGAGCTGTTCGAATTGGTGCGGAAGCTGGTGGACGGCGGTCTGGCGGGGCTGGTGATCACCCACCACCTTAATCTGGCCGCGCGGTACGCCGACCGGATGCTGCTCCTCAACGGGGGCCGGGTGGTGGCCGAGGGCACTCCGGCGGAGGTGCTGCGCAAGGACGTGCTGCGGCGGGTCTTCGAGTGGCCGATCGCGGTCACCACCTGGTGTGACGGGTCGCCCCAGGTGGTCCCGCTCCGTCCGGGAGAATTGGAGGAATGAGGCGTAACTTTGGGGATGACTACGCTATTCCTTAGAGCGGAGCGAGGGATCGGTTGGCAGACGCACTCGGGCACCTCTCGGGATGACGCCTGCGTATGGGCTCGCGAAGACCAACCAAACCACCCCAGCGATATGACCTCATTCAGGCCGTCCGCCGCCATATTGTTCTGCGCCAGCTTCCTGGCCGCCTGCGCCGACACCAACGCGCCTCTCCCCGATCCGGTGGAGGTGCTCCTCGTGGTGAACACCAGGGGGAACTCCCTCAGCATCGTCCCGGTAGACGCGCCGGAGACGGCGGTCGAGGTTCCGCTCGGGGGGGACGGCTCGGAGCCGGTGAGTCTGGCGGCCCACGGCGCCGTGGCGATCGTGCCCCTGGGTCCCGGAGATGCCGCCGCGGTGGTGGACCTGCGGAGCGGCCAGGTGATGCGGCTGATCCCGCTGCCCGGCTCGGGCGCCACCGGCGCCGCGATGGTGGACGACTCCATCGCATACGTGGCCAACCCGAACCGCAATACCGTTTCTCGGATCAACTATCTGACCGGGGAAACCGCCGACGTTTCGGTCGGGCCACATCCACAGGGTGTGGTGTTCACCCGGGGCCGGGTCTTCGTCCTGAACGGGAATCTGGATGTAGCACGCCAGCCGCAGGGCGAGAGCTGGCTCACGGTCATCGACCCGGCGATCAATGCGTTGGCCGAGGGAATCGATTCCATCGCACTCTCCGGCCCCGGCAATGCATCCTCAGCCGCCGTGGGCGGCGACGGATCGCTCTACATCGTGCTGGCCGGCGGCACCCTCGAGGAGCAGGGCCGGCTCTCGATCGTGGATCCGGTGGAGCGGATCGAGCTGGCCAGCTTTACCGGGCTGGGCCGGGAGGCGGGCCAAGTCGCCACCGACGGCGAAGTCCGCGTCTTCGTCAGCTCCATCGCGGAGGGATTGCTGGCGTTCGACACCGACAGCAACAGGGTCGTGCGCGGGGCCGGCGAGGGCGTGCCGGTGCCCAACAACACCGGCGTCGCGGTGGACAGCCGCCGGCTGGTGTACGCGATCGAAGGCGGAGGATGCGGCGGCGCCGGCCGCGGATTCGCCCACGTGCTGACCGGCGACCTGGAAGAAGAGCTCGGCAGGCTGCCCTTGGGCCGCTGTCCGGCGGCGGCGCTCACGGTGCGGATTCCACCGGAGGAGCTGCGGATCGGTCCGTTGCGTTGAGTGTGTGCGGC
>JACCSE010000439.1 GCA_013813145.1 Gemmatimonadales bacterium | reverse complement strand
TGTTCGCGGTGATCTCGCGGCGGCGGGTGGCCGTCGCGGCGGGGGGTACGGCGGCCACCCCGCCCGCCGCCGACCCCGCGGCTACGCCCGACGAGCTCGAGCGGCTGCGCCGCGCACTTTCCGAGGTCGAGGACTGATGCTGGTCGAGGGGCTCGCGGCGGCGCTGGTCGGCGCGGCCGCACTCTGGCTCGTGCTCCGTCCGGTATTTGTGCCGCCCCGCCCGAAGCCTCCGGTGTTCGAACCGGTGGACCCGGAGGAGACCGCCAAAGGCGTGGCGCTGACGGCGCTCAAGGAGATCGAGTTCGATCGCGAGACGGGCAAGCTGTCCGACGCCGATTACGAGCTCCTGAAGCGGAAGTACACTGCCGAGGCGCTGGAGGCGCTCCGGGCCGAGAGGGAAGAGAGTGCGCCCGCCGACGTCGAAGCCATGATTGCTGATAGGGTCAGAGCCCTCCGCTCCGCTTCGGCTACGGCGCCGGCGGTCGCACCGGCATGTTCCTCCTGCGGCCCGCGGCCGGAGCCGGACGCGGCCTTCTGCTCCGATTGCGGCCAGCGGTTGGCGCTGGGGACTGTCTGCGAGCACTGCGGCGCCCGGCTGGCGCCGGGGAGTCGCTTCTGCGAAGGCTGTGGCAGTCGGGTGGCGGCTTGACACCAGCCGCCCTCACACAAGGGACCGCGACGCTTGCGTAGCGCTCGTGCGACTGGGCCACGCAAGCCCCGCCCCCGCGGCATCAGAGCGGCAGCCGAAGACCAACGCCAACCGCCAGCGATCTGAGCGCACGCAACTCGAACCCGTCCCCCAGGTCTGCCTGATCCAGCGGCGCTCCCGAAAGCCCCAGCGACACGCGGTTTTCCAGCGCCAGCCCGCCGAGCGGGACTCGTATCGCGACTCGGCACTCCACTCCCAGGCGCAGGCGGTTATTGCCGTCCGCTCGCCAGAGATCCAGAGTAGGCCCCAGCGCGACAGCCAGCTCACCCGGCCCCAGCCTGGCCACGCGCCGCTCTAGAGCCGGTGAGAGTCGATAGCGCGACAGATCGAGAGTCTTATCGCGCACGGCAACCACCTGGTTCGCGACCTCGGCGCTCCCTTGTGCAAAGCCCGCCTCCAACTGCATGCGCCAGGCGCCGAGGGACCTAGCCAGGGTGGCCCGGGCCCCGGCTCTTCCGCTCGGGCGCAGATCGGCCGCCGACTCCCCGGGCACCGCCTTGTCCCGCGCGGTGGGGCCAAACCGCAGGCCGTCTCCCCCGAAGGCGAGGCTCCAGCCCTGCGACCCGGGGATGTCCTGGGCGGCGGATGTGGTTGGTACCAGGATCAGGAATACGCTGAGCAGGCAAAGCCACACGAGACCTCCAGGAGACCGGGCGCCGGTGCCAAGGGGCAGGGCGCTGTTGCAAGGTGACCATGGACCATCAACCGATCGTCAACTGCCGCCGGAAGCGTGGGGACGACGCTTCCGGCGCAGTCCTCAGCGCAACACGAGGTTGATCCAGCCGGTGGTGCGGTTGCTTTCGCCCTTGACCACCCAGTTGGCTCCGGGGTAGGACACGCCCACGACGGCGCTCTCCACCGCGTTCCCAACCAGCTCGTCATTGGTCACGATGAACGACGCGACCGCCCTGATCAGCTTCTGGAGCGCGTCGGCCCGCTTCCACCAGCGTTGAAGGCTGCCGGTGCTGTCGCGGCCGCCGGCAAGCCGGGGATAGGCGGTCTCCACCGCCTTGATCAGCGCCCCGAACCGATTCACGTCGGCTTTGATCTGGCAGGAGGTGTCGTCGTCCTCCACCACGAAGACGCGCATGTTCTGGTTGGGGTGCGCCGAGCGATAGACGTTCAACTGGGCTTGGGAGATCAGCAGGACGTTCCCGCTCCAATCCAGGCCGTTCTGGTCGAACCGGGAATAGCCGCCGGCGTGCTCACCGGCGCAGGCGTAGCTCGAGAGCGAGTCGGTAGCGCCGGCTTGACCCAGCATGTGCACCTCGAACTCAGGGCTTCCCTTGAGCCAACCCTCGAAGTCGTCGGTGAAGTGCGAGTAGGTCATGTACAGCCCGGCCGGGGGGGGGGGGGGGGGGGGGGGG
>JACCSE010000427.1 GCA_013813145.1 Gemmatimonadales bacterium | reverse complement strand
ACATCTCGTGTCTCATCCTCATCGCCGCCCTGGCCGCCTGCGACACCGAAACCCAGGTCACGGAGCCGCCCGAGGCGGCGGCCTCACGAGCATCCAACCTGCGCTACGGAGTCGACAAGCTCACCGCAACGCTCGGTGGAGCGGTGAACGTGGGGACCAGCATCAACAGCCGTAGCTGGGTGGCGGGTTTTGCGGCCCTGGCCGGCGACAGCGTTCGCGCTGCCCTGTGGAAGCATGGAACGATCCGCGACCTGGGCACGCTGGGCGGGCCCAACAGCAGCGTCCAGTGGCCCGGGCTGAACGACCGGGGCATGATCGTGGGCATCGCCGAAACCGACAGAGTGGACCCACTCAACCAAGACTGGAGCTGCTCGGCCTTCTTCCCGACCGTCACCCACAAAATCTGTCGCGGTTTCGTGTGGGAGGACGGCAAGATGCGGGGACTTCCTCCGCTGGGCGGTCGTCACACCTTCGCCACGAGTGTCAACAGCCGCGCCCAGGTAGTCGGGTGGGCGGAGACGAACGTGCGTGACCCGACGTGCAGCGCGCCCCAGGTCCTCCAGTTCCGCGCCGTCATGTGGGAGCCGAGGAAGCAGCGGAACGGCCGGATGAAGCGCACGGAGCTCCGTCCGGTTCGCGGCGACTCGACCTCGGCCGCTACCGGGATCAACGAGCTGGGCCAGGTCGTCGGCATCTCGGGGGAGTGCGACGACGCGGTCGGAGACCGGAGCGCCACTCACGCCGTGCTCTGGGAAAACGGCAGGGTGATCGAGATCGGAGATCTGGGAGGGGAGTTCTGGCACACGCCCATGGACATCAACGATCGTGGTGGCGTCGTCGGATTCGGCAATCCGCCCGGCGTCGTGGGCGGCGCCCTGCGTCCGCACGCCTTTCTCTGGACCCGGCACGGGGGAATCCAGGATCTCGGGACGCTTTCTGGAGACTCCACCAGCCAGGCCTTCGCCATCAACATACGGGGTGAGGTGGTCGGCAGATCCTGCGCCGGCGTGCTCGCTCGCTGCCGTGGGGTCATCTGGCGGGACGGAGTCATCAAGGACCTCAACGACCTCGTTGGGAACTTTCCCGACAGTCTCACCGCCGCCCGGGACATCAACGACGACGGTACGATCACCGGCAACCTGATCGAGCTGAGCAGCGGCAAGATTCTCCCGTTCGTGGGAATCAGGAGGCGGGGGACGTCGTAGTCCAGCGGGGCTTTCGACAGGCGAGGTGCTCCGCGTTACCTTTGCCGGATCGATCCGGCATCCCCTACGCGGAGGACCTCGCATGCGGCCAATGACACTGGTGGGCATCATCCTGCTCGCCCTCGGCGCCTTCATTGTGTTCCGTGGCCTGAACTACAGCTCCGACCGGAGCGTGCTCAAGGTCGGCGAGTTGGAGGCCAGCGTGGAGGAGCGGCGGTCGGTGCCCGTCTGGGCCGGCGGTCTGGCGGCGGCGGCCGGTCTCGCCCTGGTCGTGGCGGGTGCCCGGCGCCGGGGTGGATGAGGGCTCGAATCTATGCCGTGGTGCGGCGGATCCCGTCGGGCCGAGTGGCGACGTATGGGCAGGTCGCGGAGCTGGCCGGGCTTCCCGGCCATGCGCGCCAGGTGGGATACGCGTTGAATGCGCTGCCCGCCGGGACCACGGTGCCGTGGCACCGGGTGCTCAACGCCCGCGGCGAGGTGAGCCTCAGAGCCGAGCCGGGCGCTGAACTGTCCCAGCGGATGTTGCTGGAACGGGAGGGTGTCGGGTTCGATACCAGGGGACGAGTGGCGCTGAAGCGGGTGGCGTGGCGGCCGCGCTGAGCCCGGGTATGGACTTCGAGTCCGAGCTCGACGGCATTCTGGCGTTTCTCCAGACCGCCGAACGTCTGAAGAGTCTGCCGCGGAGCGCGTGGACCACGGCGGGCGAGCGCGAGAGCGTGGCGGCCCACACCTGGCGCCTCTGTCTCATGGCCGTCATCCTGGCCGATCGGTTTCCCGGCATCGACCTGGCTCGCCTGCTCAAGATCTGCCTGATCCACGATCTCGGCGAAGCGCTGCACGGGGACATACCGGCGCCGGCCCAGTCGCCCGGCGCCGGCAAGGCGGCGCGCGAGCGGGCGGACCTTGAGGCGGTGCTCGGCCCGCTGCCCGCGCGACTGACGGCCGAGCTCACCGGGCTCTGGGAGGAATACGAGGCCGCGCGCACCCCCGAGGCGCAGTTGGCCAAGGGACTCGACAAGCTCGAGACCATCCTCCAGCACACCCAGGGGCTCAACCCGGCGGACTTCGACTACCGCTTCAATCTGGACTACGGGCAGGCATACACCGGGTCGCATCCGGTTCTCGCGGCGCTCCGCAGCCGCCTTGACCGGGAGACGGAGGCACGGGCGCGAGGCGTGCCGCCGGAGTGATGGCCGTTGACCCGACGACGGACCTGCCAGTCGAGCGCTTCGCATCGCAGGCGGCATGGGAGGCGTGGCTGGGCAAGCACCACGGTTCCTCGGCAGGGCTGCGGCTGGAGCTCGCCAAGAAGGACAGCGGCGTTCCGTCGGTCACCCATGCGGAGGCCGTGGAGAGCGCGCTCTGCTACGGTTGGATCGACGGGCAGGGCACCACGGCGGACGATCCCCGCTTCTGGCGCCTGCGCTTCACGCCGCGCCGCCGGCGCAGCAAGTGGTCCCGGATCAACTGTGCGGCCGTCGAGCGGCTCCAGGCCGAGGGAAGGCTGCAGCCGGCCGGCCTTCGCGAAGTCGAGGCCGCGAAGGCCGACGGCCGGTGGGATGCGGCATACGCCTCGCAGCGGACCATCACGGTGCCGGAGGATCTTCAGGCCGAGCTCGAAGCCAATCCAGGGGCCAGGCGGTTCTTCGAACAGCTCGACAGCAGGAACCGCTACGCCATCCTCTACCGCATCCACGACGCGAAGAAGCCCGAAACGCGGCTGCGCCGGATCCAGAAATTTCTCCGGATGCTCGAAGCCGGGGAGACCATTTACTAATGAGCGTCGGGCGATCGGGCTAGCAGAGCTACTTCATCCCGAGCGCAGCGAGGGACCTTGCTGGCGTGCTTCCGAGACTTGCGGAGCAGATCCCTCGGTCGCCGCGCTCTCTCGGGATGAAGTGGTGTTGACCCAGATGCGTGAGCTCACTAGGACACAGGAGCGCTGAATGCAGGCGGAGCTGCTCGTCTTGCGACTGGTGCATGTGCTGGGCGGAATCTTCTGGGTGGGGAGCGGTCTCTTCACCACGCTGTTCCTGGTCCCCGTGCTGGCTTCCTCCGGCGCCACCGCCGGGCAGGTGATGGCCGGGCTCCAACAGCGCCGCCTGTTCAGCGTGCTGCCGACTGTAGCCTTCCTTACCATCCTATCGGGGCTTCGGCTGATGTGGCTCACCTCGGCGGGCTTCTCGGCCGCGTACTTCGCGGCGCCGAGCGGTCTCACCTATGCGGTCAGCGGGCTGGCTGCCACGGTCGCTTTCGTGCTCGCGCTCCTGGTCGTCCGGCCTGCCGCCGTGCGCTCCGCCAGTCTCGCCGCGTCGCTGGCCGCCGCCGACGAAACGCGGCGGGCGGAGCTCACCGCCGAGCTCGGTTCGCTGCGCCGCCGCGGGGCGATCGGAAGCACGGTCGTGATCGTCCTGCTGGTGCTGGGGGCGGCCGGCATGGCGGTCGCACGATACGTCTAGCGCTCGCTCGCTGAGACCTGCCGGAGGACACCTGGGTCACGGGCGATCGCAAGGTTTCGGGTGTACCCCACCCCGAGGCCCCTATGCCTGTCGCTCGCTGCGGTCTCCGATCGTTCATCGCGGTCTGCTGGTGTATCCACGGGATGACGGCTCCGGCGGCGGCGCAGGAGAAGGTAGCACGCGCAGGGTTCTGGTTCAGCGGTGCCGTCGGCTACGGCGGGCTGTCGCTCAGGTGCCAGACTTGCCCGGGCAGCGGCAGCGAAGGCGTGACGCTGGGAATGTTCCGGGCCGGCTGGATGGTGGGGCCGAACCTGTTGATCGGCCTCGAGGCTGGCGGCTGGACCCAGGTCGGCGCCGATGAGAGTGCCCGGATCCTGGGCGCCACGGGTAGCTGGTACCCCAGCGCCGAGCACGGCTTCTTTATCCGAGCCGGCGTGGGTCGTCAGTATTTCACCGGCGATCGGGCGGGCGACGGTCCGATCGAGCGAGGTAACGGCATCGCGCTCGGAGCCGGAATGGGAGTCGATCTCCTGGTCGGCGAAAACCTCTCGCTCACCCCAACGCTCTTGTTGATCCACGGACGACCCGGCACGACCGAGCTGGTGGGACTACCGCAACGCCGCGAGCTTTGAACGACGGTCGTGGGCATCTCGCTGGGCGTTACGATGCACTGAGGCGGCGAGGTGCCATGGATGGAGGCCGGGGCGATCCTGACGCGGTGGTCATCGGCTCGGGGCCCAACGGCCTCGTCGCCGCCACCATGCTCGCGCGGGCCGGGCTCGACGTGCTGGTCCTCGAGGCGCACCCCGGGCGGGCCGGTGGAGCGGTGGGCTCCGAGGAAGCGACTCGCCCAGGGTTCGTGCACGACGTCGGCGCGGCGTTCTTTCCCTGGGGCACACTGAGCCCCGCCTTTCGAGACCTGCCGCTCGCCGAGCACGGCCTCCGCTGGCGCTGGGCCAGCGTCGAGAGCTGCCATCCCGCCCCGGACGGCGGCTACGCCAGCATCACCCGGGACCACGGTCGCACCGCCCGGCACTTCGGCAGCGCGGAGGACGGCCAGCGCTGGCGCGAGGTGGCGAGTTGGTACGGCTCGATCGAGCCGCGACTGATCGACCTGCTCCTCGGCACCATTCCGTCACTCGGCCCCGCCGCCCGCCTGGGCCCGCTCCATATCGGTCGCCTGGCCGAGGTGTTCCTGTCGCGCGGGCGGGCTCTGGCCGAGCGGTGGTTCTCCAGCACCGCGGCCCGGCGCGTGCTGCCCGGTCTCGCGCTTCACGTGGACGTCGGTCCCGACGATCGGTTCAGCGCCGCGCTCGGCTTCGTCCTAGGCATGACCGCCACCACCGGCGGTTTCGCGGTGCCCGAGGGCGGTGCCCGGTCGCTCGCCGATGCGCTGGTCGGCTGCCTGCGCGCTCGAGGCGGCCGGCTCAGGCTGGGTGCCCGGGTCGCGCGCGTGGTGGTGCGCGAGGGACGCGCCCGCGCGGTCCGGCTCGAGGACGGTGAGGAGATCCCGGCCCGGGTCGTCCTGGCTGACACCGACGTGGCCGCGCTCCTGCTCGATCTGGTGGGGCCCGAGCACCTGCCGCGCCGGGTCACCGACTTCATGCGGCACTATCCGCGCGGATGGGGGACGTTCAAGGTGGACTGGGCGCTCGACGGGCCGGTGCCCTGGTCGGTCGGTGCCGCGGGCGGGAGCGCGGTCGTTCACGCCGGCGACAGTCTCGACGATCTCTCCCGGTTCGCGGCGCAGGTGCGCGACGGGGAGCTGCCGGATCACCCGTACCTCGTGATCGGGCAGCAGAGTGTTGCGGACCCCAGCCGCGCCCCGGCAGGTTGCCACACCTTGTGGGCCTATACCAGGGTCCCATCCGTCGTGCCCGGCGGGTGGGCGGCGGAGGCGGAGCGGTTCGGAGACCGGATCGACGCGCGCATCGAGGGTCTCGCCCCCGGCTTCCGTTCCCGGGTCCTCGAGCGTCGCGTCGTGTCGCCTGACCGGCTCCAGGCCATGAACGCCAATCTGGTCGGCGGCGACCTCGGCGGCGGCTCCAACGCGTGGCATCGCCAGCTCCTGTTTCGGCCGCTGTTCCCCTACTTCCGCTATCAGATGCCGGTCGAGGGCCTGTACCTCTGCTCCAGCTACGCCCATCCCGGCGCCGGCGTGCACGGAATGTGCGGGTACAACGCCGCCCGGCGCGTGCTGGAGGCCCTGACCTGAGTCCGAGAACCGGATGACGCCTTTCTCGACCTTCGCCCTGCTCTACATGACCGCCATGTTCCTGGAGCTGGCGGAGAAGTGGACGTATCCGGTCTTTACCGTGGTCACTCTG
This sequence comes from Gemmatimonadales bacterium, assembly GCA_013813145.1. Lineage (GTDB taxonomy): Bacteria > Gemmatimonadota > Gemmatimonadetes > Gemmatimonadales > GWC2-71-9 > CAVVWJ01. Next base: position 5,242 of record JACCSE010000427.1, on the reverse strand, counting down.
GTGCTCGCCGCGCTCTTCGCCTGGATCGGGATCACCCGCGTCAGCTTTCTGGTTTTCCTGCTCGCGACCACCGCGCATTTCCTCCTGGTTCAGTTTCCCGACGTGGCCAACCACGTCAACGTCGCCATCTACTGCAACAGCCTGCTGATGGTCGGAATCGTCTTCTCGCTGGTCCGGAGCCGCGAGTTTCCGACCGACGACGATGGCTTCGAGTTACTGCGACCGCTGTTGCAGCTCAGCATGATCCTGGTGTACGCCCTGGCCGGGTTCCATAAGCTCAACGCCGACTTCTTCGATCCCGCCGTTTCCTGTGTGGCCGACGTGATGGGCGGCCTGACCCGCATGGCGAACTCCCGGGTTGCCGGCGTTCCGACCCGGTTCGTCCTTCTCGCGGGAATCCTGCTGCTGGCGTACGCGTTGCTGTCGGCGGGGTCGGCCCGGCGCCCCTTGCCGGCGGCGGTACGGCTTGGAGCGATGGGCGCGACCTTGCTGGCGGCCGCTCTGGTCTTCGTGCTGGCGCCCGCGATTCCGCCCGCCGCAATGACGAGCGCGATCCTGGGCATGGCGGTAATCGTCATTTTCTGGGAGCTGATCGGTGGGCCGCTGCTCGCCGTCCCCCGGCTCCAACTGCCGGTACTGGCCTTCTCGTGGGCCATGCACGCGACGTTGGCGCTCATCGGCTTCGTGGACTTCGGAGCGCTTGCTCTCGCTCTCCTGTTTACCTTCGTTCCGCGGCCATATCGCGATCTCCTGCTCACCCGGCTTCGACTGCCGGCCGTGGGCCGCTCGGTGCACCGCGCCCACGTCTACTTCACCCTCTGTGTCCTGGCCGGGATCAGCTCGGGGCTCGACCGCCGGCTCATCGGCGGCATGCTTTTCAATTTCGCGGCGCTGATCTTCATCTGGCCCATGGTGTCCGCGGCCGTGATACCGCCGAGACCGAACTGGACCGGCATTCCGATCGCGAGCCGGCTGACGCCGCGGTGGATGTTTCTCTTTCCCGTTCTGTTGTTACTCCACGGCTTCACCTCCTACGCCGGGCTCCGCACCGCGGGCAACTTTTCCATGTTCAGCAACCTCCGCACCGAGGGAGCGTTCTCCAACCACTTCCTTCTGGGGGGGAACCCGCTGAAGCTCTGGGGCTACCAGGAAGACGCGGTGCGGTTCATCCGCATCGACGACCGGCGTGCCAGGATCGGCTATCAGTACCAGCCGCTGGAAGGAAACCGGCTGCCGGTCGTGGAGTTCAGGAAGCTGATCCACGCCTGGACCGGCGCGGGGGCGACCGTTCCGCTGACGTTCGAGTACGGCGGGAGGATCCATTCGACGAAAGACATCGTGAACGATCCGGTGTGGCGGACCCACGGCCGCGACTGGGAGATGCGGCTGATGGACTTCCGCGTCATCCAGCCGGAGGGACCGAACTCGTGTCGGTGGTGAGCGCCGCGCGGAGTCGCTCGGAATGGCTCCGATGCTCGGGGCGAACCAGGGGTGTGTCCGCCCTCCGGACCAGCACACAGTCCTCCGGTCGGACACACCCCTGGCTCGCTGACGAACCTCCTGGTCGCGAAGCGCCATTGTCCGCTTCACGGGCAGGCGAACACGCCTAGAGCCGCTCCAGGATCAAGGAGCATCCCTCGTCGTTGCAAGGCCAGCGGAGCCGTTCCGGCGCCACCACCAAGTCAGCTACGCCCCGCAATCGGCTCGAGCGCCGCCGCAAGCTCGCGGACCCCCCACCTGATCTCCGGCGGGTCCACCGCGGCGAACCCCAGCACCAGCCCATCGGGCGCCACCCGTCCGGTGGCATAGCGGCTCACCGGGGTGACCTCGACCTCCCGCCTGGCCGCTACGCTCGCCGCCGACTCCCCGCCGAGGCCGCCCCGTAACCACCCGACCGTCTGGATCCCGGCCTCGACTCCCGAGATGTCGAGCAGGCCGGCCAGGTCCTGTTTGGCTGATTCCAGGAGCACCGAGAGCCGCTCCGCGTACATCGCCCGCATACGCCGGATGTGGCGCCCGAAGTGACCGCCGGTGATGAAGTCGGCGAGCACTGCCTGGTCGAGGAGCGGCGCATGCCGGTTGACGATCGACCGCGCCGCCGCGAAGCGGTCCACCAGATCGAGCGGCACCACCAGGTAGCCCAGCCGGAGCGAGGGGAACAGCACCTTGCTGAAGCTGCCGGCGAAGAGCACCTGACCGTGCCGGTCGAGCCCCTGGAGCGCCGGCACCGGTCGCCCGGCATAGCGATACTCGCTGTCGTAGTCGTCCTCGAAAATCACGGCGCCGGTGGACCGGGCCCATTCCAGCAGCGCGAGGCGCCGAGCCAGGCTCATGCTCACCCCGAGCGGGAACTGGTGCGCCGGCGTCACGTAGACCAGGCGCGCTCCGCGCAGTGCCGAATCCCCGAGCACGATCCCTTCCTCGTCCAGCCGCACCGGGGTGACATTCGCGCCGAACGCCCGGAAGACGAGCGTGGCACCGGGGTATCCCGGATTCTCCATGGCCACGCGATCTCCCGGATCGAGGAACAGCCGGGCAACCAGATCGAGCGCTTCCTGCACCCCGGACACGATCGCGACCTGTCCCGCGACGCACCGCACGCCGCGCGAGGTCGTCAGATAGTCCGCCACCGCCTCCTGGAGCGGGGGGTAGCCCATCGGGCCGCAGGTGAGCAGGAGATCCATGGTGGCCTGCCGGAGGCGGCGGGTGGTAACCTGCGCCCACAGCGCGGTGGGAAACAGGTCCAGGGCCGGCAGGTTGGCGCGAAAGGCCCGGATGGGCCCCAAGCGAAGGCTCTCGAAGGGACGCACCCGTCGGCCGTAGTGCGAGAGCCTGCGGGACCGGCTCCGCTCGGCCGGCACCGGCGCCCCCGCCTTACGGCCGACTTCCAGCAGCCGGTCGGGCAGCACTCCGGCGACGTAAGTGCCCGACCCAACGCTCGCTTCAACGTATCCCTCGGCTTTCAACTGATCGAACGCGGAGACGATCGTCCCTCGCGACAGCCGGTAATAGGCGGCCAACTCCCGGGTGGCCGGCAGTCGCGCCCCGGGACGAAGCCGGCGCTCGAGGATCGCGGCCCTCAGGGCGGCGTAGAGCCACTGGGTGGCCGGCGTCCCCGGCCTCCGGGGTGGCAGCATGAGCGGGAAACGCGAGAGCTGTCGGGCCATGGAAAGTGGTATAGTCAAATCATGATAATTGGATCTTCTGGGTAGGTCCACTCATCGGTAAGTTCGGGGTCAAAGGAGCGGCATCATGACCCTACGCCAACGACGGACCGGATACGCCGCGGCAATCGTCTGCGCGGCCGCGGTGGGGTGCAGTACCGCTGCCTCGAGGGAGGGAGGGGGTGGCGCGCAGGTTCGGACGGCGTTCTCCCGGGCGCTGCCCCACATGGACGGCCAACGGCTCGAAACGACCCTGCTGGAGGTTACCTATCCACCCGGTGGATCCTCCTTGCCGCACCGGCATCCCTGCCCGGTGATCGGCTACGTGGTTCAGGGAGACCTCCGAACTCAGGTGGAAGGCGAACCATCCGCCGTGTACCGGGCCGGAGAGACCTTTTACGAGGCGGCCGGCGCCGTCCATCTGGTCTCGGCCAACGCCAGCGAGGAGAACCCGGTGCGGTTCCTCGCCATTTTCACCTGCGATCGGGACACGCCGCTCAGCGTGCCGGTCCGGTGAGCGCGGCGAACGGCCGGCTGAAGCGCTGGGCCCTCCTCTACGCCCGTGCCGCGCTCGGTGCGGCGTTTCTGTCGGGAATCGCTTCGCGCTTCGGACTCTGGGGTGAAAACGTAGGCTACGGCGATTTCGCCCGCTTCATGGAGTACACGGGCGAAGTGAACGCCTTCATGCCGGCCTCCAGCATCCCGTTTCTGGCCTGGGCCGCCACCGTGTCCGAGCTGGTGCTTGGCGTCGCGCTGATCCTCGGGTTGCAATTGCGCATGGCTGCCTTCGGCAGCGCGCTCGTGCTCCTCGTGTTCGGCGCCGCGATGGGGCTTTCCTTCGGCCTCAAGTCACCGCTCGATTACTCGGTCTTCTCCGCTTCCGCCGCGGCACTGCTGCTTGCGCTCGATTCATCCGGCCCACAGGAGAACTCATGAAAGCGCGACTCAACTACGCCAAAGCCGCACCCGGCCTCTACGAGGCCATGGATGCTCTCGACCGGTACCTCCAGGGCTGTGGATTGGAGGAGTCGCTGCTCCACTTGGTCAGACTCAGGGCCTCGCAGATCAACGGGTGCGCCTATTGCCTGGACCTGCACTGGAAAGACCTGCGCGCGCTTGGGGAAGAGGAGCAGCGGCTCTACTCGTTGGACGCGTGGCGCGAATGCCCGTACTATACCGATCGCGAGCGGGCGGCCCTGGCGTGGACCGAGGCGGTCACCCTGATCGCCGATGGCCACGCGCCCGATGCCGTGTATGGGGAAGTCCGCCCTCATCTGAACGAGAGAGAATTGTCCGATCTGACGCTCGCCGTCGCGGCCATCAACGCCTGGAATCGTCTGTCCATCGCGGCCCGGATCATCCCCGGCGGCTATCAGCCAGCCGCGGTCGCGAGCTGAGCACCGGTTTGGATCTCCTCGAACGGCTTGACCGGCTCGAGCGGGCCGCCCGACCGCTCGAGCCCGGAGCGTCCCGCCGCAAGCGCCTGCGCGGAGCGGTCCTCGCCTCCGCCGAGCGATTTCTCCGGAAGATTGAAACGCTCAAGGCCTACGAGGAGACCGAGGACAAGGGACTCGGCCTGCTGGCATCGCCGATCTCGGAGCGGGGCATCCCGCTAGCCGCCGCGGTCGAGCTGCTGGAGCACGACGTGGTCCGACCCGGAGGCGCCACCGCCTCGGGCGCTCACCTGGCCTACATCCCGGGCGGCGGGATCTACCACTCCGCGCTGGGCGACTATCTGGCCGCGGTCAGCAACAAGTACGCGGGGATCTTCTTTACCGGTCCGGGGCCGGTCCGGATGGAGAACATGCTGGTCCGCTGGGTGGCCGATCTGGTGGGCTACCCAGCGTCCGCCGGCGGCCACATCGCTTCCGGCGGCAGCATCGCTACCCTGGCGGCGATCGCTACGGCGCGCGACGCCCATGGCCTCAAGAGCCGCGACTATGCCTCCGCCGTCGTTTACCTGACCAGCCAGGCCCATCATTGCGTCGAGAAGGCGCTCCGCATCGCCGGGCTGGCCGAGGCGCAGGTCCGCCATGTCCCGGTCGACGACCGCTTCCGGATGCGCCCCGAAGGGCTGG
>JACCSE010000422.1 GCA_013813145.1 Gemmatimonadales bacterium | reverse complement strand
ATGTCCGCCAGCGACCGCACCGTGATGGCGCTCAGCGGATTGCCGGCCTGGGCCACGAAGCCGGTCATCAGTTCGTTGCCCAGAACCGTCTCGCGCCAGTGGCTGTCGGCGGTGCCCACAGTATCCTGGTTCTCCACCGGGACCTTTCCGCCGATATAGGTGTTGCCGCCGGCGGCGTTGAACGCGGCGATGGCCATGCTGCCGGTAAAATGTGGGTCGATGCCCGGTGGGTTGGCGAGCGCCGGGTCCGCGAGAAGATCGAATTGCGGCCAAAGGGTTCCGATACCGAGGACGTGACCCATCTCGTGCAGGATGACGTCCTGGAGGGCACCCCCCTGCTCCAGCATCTCGAGGTCATCGGTATCGAAGAGCATTCGGCCCACGACGCTGAGATTTCCTGGTACCCGAATGAAACACGGGCCTGCGGCCCCGAGGGTGCTCCCGACGCCGTCGATCGGTTCCAAACTTACGAACAGGAGGAGGTCGTCTATCATCTCCGAGAGCGCGGGGGAATCTTCGCCGCAGCTTCCCGCCGCGGCGTTGGCCTGCAGGTTGGGGACATCCCCGGTAACGATCGATTCCCAGCGGATCTCCGCGCGGGCGAAGGCCAGGACCTGACCCGAGGTGGGGGGGCTCAAGTACCGCAGGTTGATGTCATAGCCTGCGGCCGGGCGAACGGTGGCGACGAACAGCACCGGATCTCCGGCGAGTCCGGCGCCGGGTGCCGTTGCCGTCAGGGTATTCACTCCGCTGGCGCCAAGACTCCAGCTCCCCACGGTGGCTATGCCTGAGCTATTGGTGCTTACGTTTGCACCGGTGACGCTTCCGCCTCCCTCCGTCACGGCGAACTGCACCGTGGTGCCCGCCACCGGCTGACCGGCGGCGTCGGTGACTCGCACCGCCGGAGGTGCCGGAACCGGTGTTCCGGCGGACGCGCTCTGAGCGTTGCCTGCAACGCTGATGAGCGACGGCACGGGCTGGGTGGCGCTCGCCGAGAACGTGACGACCCGGTCAGTACCCGGCAGGGATGCGGTCACCTGCTGGACCGAGCCGGCAGGCGCGCCGAGAGTGAAGACGGTGGATGCCCGCCCGTCCAGCCCGGTGCTGGTTGACGCCGGCTCCACGCTTCCGCCTCCCGCGGTGACGGCGAACTCGACGATGAGCCCCTGAACCGGGTTGCCCAGCTCATCCGATGCCTCCACCACCAGTGGCTGGGCCAGAGGCTGGCCCGCCAGGCCGCCTTGCCCGTCGCCCGACACCCCCTCGAAATTCGCGATGCTCTGGGTGACCGCGACGGTAGCGATCGCCGCCAGGCTCCCCACCGTCGCCGTGATCTGCGCGGTCCCGACGCCGGTGGCTTCGACCAAGCCTGTTGCGCTGACCGTGGCCACCCCGTCTTCGCTGCTGTCCCAGGTCACGGCGGCGTCATCCACGGGATCGCCACTCTGATCGGTGATCGCGGCCGAGAGCTGCTGGGTCTGCCCAACGGCGGTGAAGGTGATCGCGAGGGGAGCCAGGGCGATGCCGGAAGGGACCCGCGGCTCGGATCCGCCCCCGCATCCGGCGAGCGCGAGGAGGGCGAGGAGCACCGTAGGCGTCGGCGCGAACCGCCGATCGTAGGGGACAGCCATGAAAATCCTCGCATTGATTGTTGAGGCGGGTAGACGGGTTAAGGTATAGGGCATCCAGAGACTCCGCCAGCGGGCGAGAGATCTGTCTATGGTTTGTCTATACCGGATGGCCAACATTCGATATCTAATGCATATAGTGGGTTCTATATAACCTAAGTTGTGAAGCTCGCGCCTCTATCATTGGAACTCACGCCATGTCCCAACCGCACACCATCGATGCTACGTCCGCCGACATTGCGCAGATCCGGCGGCAGTTTCCCGCGCTGGAGCGAACCCTGGGCCCCCACGCCGTGGCCTATTTCGACGGCCCCGGCGGTACCCAGGTCCCGCGTGGCGTGGTTCAGGCTATGACCGACCACCTCTACCTGCACAACGCGAATACCGGGTGGCACTACCCCTCCAGCGAAGAGACCGACGCGATGATGGGCGGGGCGCGGGCAGCGCTGGCCGACCTGCTCGGCGCGACCCCAGAGGAGATCGCGTTCGGAGCCAACATGACCACCCTCACCTTCCATCTTGCCCGCGCACTCGGGCGAGGCTGGGGGCCGGGGGACGAAATCGTGGTCACCGAACTGGACCATCATGCCAACGTCGCCCCGTGGCAGGCACTCCAGCGCGAGCGGGGTGTGGTTCTCCGGACCGTGCCGCTCATTCCCGAGACCGGTGGGCTCGACTGGAATATGCTGGAGGACGCGCTGACCCCGCGGACCCGTTTGCTCGCGATCGGAGCCGCGTCCAACGCGCTGGGGACCATCTCGGACGTGGCGCGTGCCGCGGAGCTGGTCCACAGCGCCGGGGGTCACTGCTTCGTCGACGCGGTGCACTACGCGCCGCACGCGATGGTGGACGTTCGCCGCCTGGGATGCGACTTCCTCGCGTGTTCGGCCTACAAGTTCTACGGACCGCACGTCGGCGTATTGTACGGCCGTGCCGATCTGGTACAGCGACTGGACGTGCCCAAATTGGCTCCGGCACCCGAGTCGGCGCCGGAACGGCTGGAGACGGGGACCTTGAACCACGAAGGGATCGCGGGCGCGGCCGCGGCGGTCGAGTTCCTGGCCTCCCTGGCACCAGGCGTGACCCGGCGAGAGCGGTTGGCCGGCGCCTACGAAGGACTTCACCTCAGGGGGCAATTCCTGCTGGAGCGCTTGTGGGACGGCCTGGCCGGCGTGCCGGGCGTCCGGCTCTACGGGCCCAAGCCGGGGACGCCGCGCACGCCGACAGTCGCGTTCACGGTACGGGGGCACAGCTCGGACGCAGTGGCGCGGGCGCTGGGGCGAGAAGGGGTGTTCGTGTCCAATGGTGACTTCTATGCCACGACGGTTGTCGCTCGTCTCGGGGTAGGCGACGGAGGGCTGCTCCGTGCGGGCTGCGCCTGCTACACGACGGAGGAGGAGGTGGACCGGCTGATCGCTGGCGTGGCCCGGCTCAGTCGCTGAGTCGGCACTCTGGGGGTGCCGCTGGGAGGGGCTCCTGCGGCTGTCGCGATCGGGGTGTGTCCGCCCTCCGGACCAGCGCACAGT
>JACCSE010000416.1 GCA_013813145.1 Gemmatimonadales bacterium | reverse complement strand
GGCCCGCTCCATCGGACACCAGGTGGCCGAGGCGGAGGTGGCGATCCTCGCGGGCGAGGCCGTAGAGCAGGACTTCGCGCTGGTTCCGAGCACGGTCCAGCTCGCGCCGATCGACGTCGTCGTCGGTTCCCGCGCGCGGCACACCGCCGAGGAGGAGCTGGCGGTGCCGGTGGACATCTTCCCGGCGGAGCAGCTCCAGCAGCAGGGCAGCACCGAGACCAGCGTGATCCTCCAGGCGGTGGCGCCCTCCATCAACTTCCCCCGGCAGAGCGTGGTGGACGCGGGTGACATCGTGCGTCCCTTCACTCTCCGGGGACTGAGCCCGGATCACACGCTGGTGCTCCTGAACGGCTGGCGCCGGCACCAGACCGCGGTGGTCAACAGCTTCAACTACGGCATGGGCGCGGGGTCGAGCGGGGTGGACCTCAACGCGCTGCCCTCCAGCGCGCTCGATCGGATCGAGGTGCTTCGCGACGGCGCGGCGGCACAGTACGGGTCCGACGCGATCGCCGGAGTGGTGAACCTGGTGCTCAAGGACGGCGCCTTCACGCCGTTCGTCAATGCCGACGCGGGACGCTACGCCACCGCCGACTTCCCGGACGACGGAACCACGGTCACGGTCAACGGTGGCTGGGGTATTCCGCTCGGCCGGGGATCGCTGGGACTGTTCGGCGAATATCGCGACCGCCAGCCCACCAACCGGGCCTGGGCCGATCCGTTCGAGGACGCCGGCACCGGCGCCACCGACTCCATCAACGACAAGGGCCAGGTGGTGCAGAAGCGGAACTCGGTGCCGCAGCCCAATCACCACTGGGGCGACGGGGTGCAGCAGGACGTGCTGACGTTCGCCAACTTCCGGATGCCGGTCAATGAGTCGGGAAGCAGCGAGATCTACAGCTTCGGCGGCTACAGCCGCCGGGACGGAAGCGGGAACGGCTACCGCCGGACCGCCGGCAACAACCGGAACTGGCAGGAGATCTATCCGCTGGGCTTTCTCCCCGAGATCAACGGCCGGCCCACCGACTATTCGCTGACCGGCGGGCTCCGCGGTCTCGTCGCCGGCTGGAACTACGACCTGGGGGCGGAGTTCGGGCACAACCACTTCGACTACAACATCCGGAACACCCTCAACGCCTCGCTGGGCCCCTGCCTGGACGTGGCCTGCGCGCCGGGCGCGGATGGAACGCTGGGCACCGCCGACGACCCCGGCATTCCCAACCAGTTGTCCTTCTTCGCCGGCCAGGTGCTGCGCGAGGAGTTCGTGGCGGCGCTGAACGTCGCGCGGCCGGTGAACGTGGGGCTCCCCGGCCCGGTGAACCTCGCCTTCGGGGCGGCGTTCCGGCGGGAGCGGTACGCCATCCGCGAGGGCGAGCTGGCCTCCTATATCAACGGCTTCCATCTGGACCAGGACAGCGCGGACGTGGCGCCGGCGGGCTCGTCGGTGTTCCCCGGGTTCACCCCGACCGACGCGACAGACCGGCGGCGGAACAACTTCGGCCTCTATGCCGACGCCGAGACCGATCTCTCGGAGCAGTGGCTGTTGAACGTGGCGGCGCGGCTGGAGAGCTACAGCGACTTCGGGGAGCGGGTGACCGGAAAGGTCGCCGCCCGCTACCAGCCGTCCCGGCGGGTGACCTTCCGCGCGGCCGCGAGCACCGGGTTCCGAGCTCCGGGCCTGAGCCAGATCGCGTTCGGCAAGGTCACCACCAACGTGATCGCGGGCGAGTTCATCGACGTGGGCGTCTTCCCGGTGGACCATCCGGCCGCCCTGGCGCTCGGCTCGCGGCCGCTGGAGGAGGAGACCGCCTACAACTTCAGCGGCGGGGTGGTGGTGACCCCGGTGGATAATCTGACCCTCACGGCCGACTACTTCCACATCCGGATCAACAACCAGATCCTGCTGGGCGCAACCTTCGATGACGATGCCACGCTGGCGATCCTCAGCGCCGCGGGGTTCGGCACCATCCAGGGGGTCCAGTACTTCAACAACGGGCTGGATACCCGGGCCCAGGGTGTCGACGTCGCCGGCAGCCTGCGGGTGCCGGCCGGAGCGAGCGGCACGCTCGACCTCACGGCGTCGTTCAACGTCACCCGGAACCGGATCGTCAACGTCGATCCGCTGCCGCAGGTGCTGGTGGACGCGGGCTCGACCGAGCCGGGGCTGCTCGACTCGGTGACCGCGATCGGCATCGAGGACGAGCGGCCCGACTGGCGGGGAACCCTTCAGGCCAACTACAGCGTCAGCCGGCTCAGCGCGCTTGGTCGGTTCTCCTACTACGGCGGATTCTCCTCGGCGCAGCCGGGCTTCTGCGATCTCTGCCGGGAGGAGTACGGTGGCAAGGGGCTGGTCGACACCGAGCTGGGGTACCGATTCAACCTGGTCAAGCTCGCGGTCGGGGTGCGGAACCTGTTCGACACCTATCCCGATTCGCCCAGCTCGGAGGTCGTGGTGGACGATGACGGCAGCATCGCCAAGGACTTCAACGACAACTTCGGGATCTTTCCGTGGGCGGCGGCGTCGCCGTTCGGGTATAACGGGCGGTTTGTGTATGCGCGGACGGAAATACAGTTGGCGTGGTAGGGGGGCGAGGGCGGTAGGGCGGTAAGGTAACGCTACCGCCCTACCGC
>JACCSE010000398.1 GCA_013813145.1 Gemmatimonadales bacterium | reverse complement strand
AGCGGGTGGCGGCGGTGCATCGGCTGCGAGGGATGTACGCGTGACAGCGGGGCAGGGGGGCAGGGGGACAGGGGGGCTGGTCGGGTTCCTGCTGCTGGCGGCGGTCATGCTGGGATGCCAGGAGGATCTGACGGCGCCCGCCGACTGTCCCGAGCTGTGTCCGAGCGGGAACGCGGAAGTGTTCGACGTCATCCTCAACCCGCTGCCCGGCTCCGACAGCAGCTACTTCCCGTACGTCGGCCCCGGCGCCGGGCCGGCGCTCCTGGTGTCCAACGGGCTTCCGGCGGCTGAAGCCCGGACGGTGTTCCGCTTCGTCTCGCGGCCTGATTCCATCGAGGTGCGGGATACGCTCCGGGCGTACACCGTGGACTCGGTGCTCCTCTCCGTCGTTCTCCTGGCCCGCGACACGCTGACCGACGGACTGAAGGTGTTCCTCTACCGTTTACCGCCGACGGTGGACGACGGCATCAGTTTCGCCGAGGTAGATCCGCTGCTGGTCGAGGCGAACATCATCGACAGCATCCTGGTCCCCGATTCGCTCAACAGCGGACGCCTCCAGACGGTGCTTCAGGCGGAGGAGCTGGCGAAAGTGGCGCTCCCGCTCGGCACCGGTGGAACCCTCGCCGTGGGTGTCGCGATCGGTGCCGCTCAGCCCACCGGCATCCGGCTCGGCTCGGCGGTCAGCGGCAGCGGGCCCAACTTCCTGACCTACACGACGGTCGACGTCCCCGACACCACGACCGCGATCCGAAAGCAGCAGATCCTCCGCACGCCGGGCTTCAATACCTTCCTCACCGCGACTACAGTGGAGCTCGACTCGACCGCGCTCACGGTCGGAGGGGCGCCGTCGTCGCGCGCGTTGCTCCGGTTCGACCTGCCGGAAGACATCGAGGACTCGGCCACCATCGTCCGCGCCACCCTGGAGCTGATACCGACCGAGCCGATCCTGGGCCTGCCGACAGATCCCTCGACGCTTGCAGCCCGGGCGGTGCTGGCGGATCTCGGCGCCAAGTCGCCGGTGACGGAGGACACGACCTTCATCGCCATCGACACCCTCTCGCCGGGCACCATGGATACTGTTCGGCTCGACGTGACCCGGGTGGTACGGCTCTGGCAGGCGGACTCCGAGCGCCCGGAGGCAGTGTTCCTGTCGCTGCTGCCGGAGGCCGCCACGTTCATGCGGGCCGAGTTCGGCTCGACCAGAACCCCACAGATCGGCGCTCCCCGCCTGCGAGTCACCTATCTGCGCCCGTTCCCCTTCGAGAATCCCTAAGTGCGCCGATTTCTTCTCCTCGTGCTGCTGGCGGTTCCACTGACCGCGGCGGCTCAGTCCTCCCAGTTCGGGGTTCGGGGACTGGGCCAGCCGGGCCGAAGCCTCTCCGCCGGCGCCATCGGATCCGGCGGCGCGTTCGGGATGTTCGATAGTGAGTCGAGCCTCAATCCGGCCGCTCTCGACGGCATTACCGCGCCGACGGCGGTGTTCACCGGGGTGCAGGCGCTCCGCAGCGTGGAGAATCCTGCCGGGTCCGAGTCGCTCCAGGAGTCGCGCTTTCCACTCTTGCTGGTCGCCGGGCCGGTTCGCCGCTTTCCGCTGGCCCTCGGCGTCACTTACACGTCGTACACCAGCCGCGACTTCACTCTGGCCACCACGGACACCTTGGCGCTGCGGGACGTGCTGGTGCCGGTCAACGATACCCTCTCTTCCCGCGGCGGCATCAGCGATCTTCGGCTCGCCGCGTCCTACCGGGTGGCCCAGGGGTGGGCGATCGGGGGCGGGTTTCACATACTCACCGGGTCCAACCGGGTACAGTTTCGCCGGGCCTTTGCGGACGACTCGTATCTGACGGTGAATCAGCAGGCCGAGCTGTCGTACGCCGGGGTGGGCGTCTCGCTCGGCACGATCCGCCGGCTCGGACCGGGGCTGGCCGTGGCCGCGCTGCTCCGGTCCGACCGATACGTCGGCATCGACCGGGACTCCGCCCGGGTCTCGCGGGTGGATCTTCCCTACACCTTCGGCCTGGGCGTCCGCTACCGGCTGAGTCAGCGGCTGGAGCTGGGGACACAGGGCCTCTTTCGGACCTGGTCGGGCGCCAACAGCGATCTGCTGGGGCAGGGAGCGCCCGGCGCGAGGAACACGGTCGAGGTGTCGCTCGGCGGAGAGTACCTCGGCGATCCGCGGCGTCCATTCCGCCGGCCGATCCGGTTCGGCGCCCGTTACGGGACCTTGCCGTTTCCGCTCTCGTCCGGTGCGCGGCCGGAAGAATTCGGCGTCTCGTTGGGCAGCGGCGCCCGCTTCGCGCAGCAGCGGGCGGGGATCGACCTGGCGCTGGAGTACCTGTGGCGCTCGGCGGGGGAGTTCAAGGAGCGGGCGTTCGTGGTGACGGTGGGGGTGACGGTCAGGCCCTAGGGCCGCGGGGCAGGGGGGCAGGGGGGCAGGGGGGCAGGGGGGCGGAAAATGCACACCTAATTCCACCCGAGCGCCAGCGAGGGACCTGCTCCGCGGATATCGAACCCCGGGTGAGCAGGTCCCTCGGTCGCTCGCCCTCCCTCGGGATGAAGTACACAGCTATCGCCGTCCCGCCGTCCCGCGGTCCCGCTATACTTGTCCCATGCCCAAACGCATCTACATCGAGACCTACGGCTGCCAGATGAACGTCGCCGATTCCGAGCTCATGCTCGGGGTGCTCGGCCGCGAGGGATACGTGCGGGCGGAGACGCCGGACGGGGCAGACGTGCTGCTGGTGAA
>JACCSE010000382.1 GCA_013813145.1 Gemmatimonadales bacterium | reverse complement strand
GCCGCCGCCGGGTGCAGCCATCCTACAAGCAGAACTGCTCAACTGCGGGGTGAAGTTCAGCGAGAACGCGCACGAAAAAAACCCCGCTGCGACCAAAGTCGAAGCGGGGAGGGGCTTCCAAAGAGCGGGCGACCGGACTCGAACCGGCGACGTCCAGCTTGGGAAGCTGGCATTCTACCACTGAATTACGCCCGCGAACCGACCCGGAATGTGAGCCCACCCTCCGGGGGTGTCAACCCATCTGCCGCGACGCCTCTAGGAAGCTCCGGAGGTCCGGCTCGCTCACCGCCGGCTCACCCGCCGCCACGTTGTCGAGCTTCCCCTCGCGCATCCACCGCTCCAGCTCCCCTACCAGCTCGAAGATGTGATCGAACGAGTCGACCACGAACAGGAGCGGCTGATAGTGGTCGATCTCGAAGTACTGGTTTACGACCCACTCGAGCTGCATCGGATAGCGCTGCACCAGCGGCGAGTCGATTGAGTGCGCGATCTCCCCGTACGAGCTGAGCAGGCCGCTGCCGTACACCTTGAGGCCGTCGTCGCCCCGCATGAGACCGAACTCGATCGTGAACCAGAAGAACCGCGCCATCGCTTTGAAGATGCCAGTGACCCGCCGGATCTTCTCCTGCTCGTCTTTGATCCCCGCCGCGATCTCCGCCGCGGTATGGGCGCAGTCGCCGAAACGAACCAGCGCCTCCGCGAACGCGCGGTCGGTGTGCATGGGGACGTGACCGGCGATGTCGTGAAAAATGTCCGGCTCGGGTAGGTAATCGAGCGTCGCGCCGTCGCGAATGGTGATGGTGGTGGGGAACTCGCGATTCCGCAGACAATCGAAGAAGAGGAAGGAAGGAACGTACCCGCTCACCGGCTTGGCCTTGAACCCGGTGAGCGGACTGAGAAATCGGTTGACGTCCTCCAGCCGCGGCACCCGCTTGGGATCAAGACAGAGACTCTCGATACCCTGGAGGAACCGCGGGTTGGCGTACCGGCGCCAGCGATCCTCCATCCGGGTGAAGAGCCGCTGCCAGGCGTCGTGGTTCCCGGCCGAGTACAGCTCGTACGGCTGGTGGATGTACAGGCGGCCTTCCGCCTGCGCCTGATCGATGAACGGCGCCCGCGTGGTGGTGAGACCGCCGGCCGCCGCCTGTTCCGTCTTGAGTCCAGCCATGGCGCGCTCCTGAATTACTTCTGCTTGTACCGCCAGGCGGCGATGCCCGCCCCCTGCCCCGCCACCTTGATCTCGTGCATAGCGTCCGGCTTGAGCGCGGGAACGGGAACCTCCTGCGTCGCGACTACACCGCCCTTGGCGTCGAGGAACTCCACCACCAGTGCCACCGGCGCCGGCGGGATCGGCTTCCCGGTCGGCGTCTGCGCCGAGCGCCCGGTGGCCGTCGCGGCCAAGGAGGCCCCGGAGGCAGTGGTGGTGAAGTCGGCCGGCTTCACGTCCACGGGTAGCGCCAGAACCTTCTCGGCGGTTTTGACCGCGTCATCCACCTTGCTGGTCTGCTTATAGCCTTCGCCCACCAGCTTGAGCGCGGTCTCGCTCATCGGCTCGATGGCCACAAGCTTCTGAGCGGTAGGGAGCAGCTTGGCGCCGTCCTTCATCGCAAGGTAAGTGTTCGCCAGGTTGAACAGCGCCTCGCGGTTGTTGGGCTGCGCGGTGGCGACCTGCTCGAACGCGGCGGCGGCCTCGGCGTACTTCTTGTCGTTGTACAGGTTGACGCCGACGCTCATCAGGTCCTGCGCCCCGGCGCCTCCCGCCGCGCCTCCACTGGCACCGGCCCCTGACGCGATCAGTTCCTGCTCCAGCGCCTGGGCCCTGTCGGTCTGTCCCGCCCCCCGGTAGGCGGCGGCAAGTCCGCGCTTCGCTTCGGGATCCTTCGGCGCCCATTTCACGTAGCGCTCGAACGCCTTCACCGCCTCGGGGTACTTCTTCGCGTTGAGGTAAATGGCGCCCTCGTTGAACGCGGATTGGTTGCGGACCTTCACCTCGGAAGTGTCGGTCGAGCTCGCGCCGGCCATGGCAGCGCGCCCGTAGTGGATCGCGGCGCTGTCCGGCTGACCCTTCTCATTGAGCACTTTGGCCATGAAGTAGTGCGAGAGCGGTGAGCGAGAATTCAGAGCGGCCGCCTGGCGATACAACACCAGCGCCGAATCCGGGTTCTTCTGCTCTTCGAAGTCGTTCCCCGCGCGCATCAAGGCGGCCCAGCCGTTCTGCCGGTAGGCCCGAATATCCTCCACGCACTGCGGCGCGAGCTTCTCGGCCCGGTTGAGCGCACTATCGGCGCCGGCGAGGTCGCCCTCGCTGAGATAGATGCGGCCGAGGTAGTACCAGGCGGCACCGTTCTGGGCCTGACCGTTCTTCTGGATGGCCTCGGTCAACACCTTGCGGCCGTTCTCCCAGACCCGCTCCTTGTTCTCCTGCACGTCGGTCTCGATGCCGGTCTTCAGATAGGTCGCCCCGCTGCTCACCTTGAAGTGCCCGGACTTGAGCTCGCACTTGGGCTGGTTGTACGTACTCGGCATCGACTTGGCGACCCGGTCGTTGAGCACGGGCTGCTGGGCCTGCGCCGCGGCCGTGGTAAGGGCCAGAAGGGAGAGGGCCGGCGCGATCGTCGCTTTCACTCGTCACGACTCCTTGTTCGGGATCACAGTCCGGGTGGCGATTTCGGCACTCACCAGGCGGAGAGCCCGATTGTGCAAGTCCCTTGCCACCTCGTGGGCGGGGCGGCCGGTCCGGCTCGCCACCGCGGCGACATCATCGTATTCGGGTTTGACGCGAGGGCCGTCCGGAGCCTCCAACACCTTGACCCGCACCCGCATCCCGTCACCCGCATCCAACTGAAGCTCCCGGCGCGCGAGGGTCACCCGTTCGGCGGTCTGACGCCGCAGGCCCGCGGTGGTGCTGTGCCGGAACAGGGCCTGGGACACCCGATCGGCCTCCGCCGGGGCCACCGTCATCTCGATCCGGAAGCCGGTCCGTCCCTTTTTCATCTGCGTGGCCCAGACCTGCACGTCGAGCGCGCCCGCGGCGAAGAGCGCGTCGCGGAGCGGGTCGAGATACTCCGGGCTGAGGTCATCGACATCGGTCGAGAGCAGGACCACCTCTCCCGCTTCGGCCGCGGGCTCGGCCAGGATGAGACGAAGAGCGTTGGGGTAGCCGCTCGGATTCCGGCCGCCCGCGCCCCAGGCACCGGCAGCCACCGGGCGCCACCGGGAAGGCGGCGCGCCGGAGGAGAGCACGCGAAGCAGCGCCGCACCGGTGGGTGTCGTCGCTTCGCCGGTGACCGGACCGTTGGGCCCCAGGTCGATGCCCTCCAACAGCACCGCCGTGGCGGGCGCCGGCACCGGGATCACGCCGTGGGCCGCGCGGGTCCAGCCGGTCCCGACCGCCACCGGCCAGTTGTAGACCCGACCCACGCCCAGCCGGTCGAACCCCTCGAACGTGCCCACGATGTCCACCATGGCGTCGGCCGCGCCGAGCTCGTGGAGCGCAACCTCCGCGGCCGGCACTCCGTGGACCCGCCCCTCGGCCTCACCCAGCAGGCGGAAGGCGCGGACCGCCCGCTCACGCACCGGGGATGAAAGCGGTGCCCGCTCGATTCTCTCGATCAGCTCGCCGATGTGGTGGTGCGACGAGCCGTCGCCGTCCTGATGATTGTGATGGTGGGCGAGTGCGCCGTGATCCACGGAATCGCTGGGATGCTCCTGGCGGCCGTCGGGCAGGATCACGTCCACCTTGGTGGCGCGGATGCCGCAACGGTCCACCGGCCCGACGCGTACGCTCACACCGGGAAAGCCGAGCCGGGCGGGAAGGTCGAGCAGCGGTTCCAGCGGCGCGCCGGCCGCGAGGAGCGCCCCCAGCAGCATGTCGCCGCTGATCCCGGCAGCCGGGTCGAGGATGGCAAAGCGACCGTCGGACATAGACTT
>JACCSE010000311.1 GCA_013813145.1 Gemmatimonadales bacterium | reverse complement strand
TCGCTTCGCTCTCAGGATGACAGGGCCGGCAGCCCATTAAATTCGCCGCATGCCCCCCACTTCCCTCCCCTATCGAGCTCTCGTCCGTCTCGGCGCAGCACTGGCGCCGGCGCTGGGGATGGCCAGTGCCAAGGTCCGGGAGGGACACTGCGGCCGGAGGGAGGCGGAGTTCCGCCTGGTGCGGTGGGCCGGGACGTCCCGCGATCCCGGCCGGCCGCTGGTCTGGTTCCATGCCTCCTCGGTTGGCGAGGGGCTGCAGGCGGAGAGCGTCCTGGGCGAACTGCGGCCGCTCCTGCCCGGCGCGCAGTACGTCTACACCCACTTCAGCCCCTCCGCCGCGGCGCTGGCGAGCCGGCTGCCGGTGGACGTGGCGGACTACCTTCCGTACGATCTGCCCGGACCAGCGGACCGGCTCCTGGGCGCGTTGGCCCCCGACCTGCTGGTCTTCTCCAAACTCGACCTGTGGCCGGAGCTGGCGACCCGAGCAGCCGCCCGGGGCGCAGCGGTGGCGATCGTCGCGGGAACGGTGAGCCCCAGGAGCGGCCGCCTGCGCTGGCCGGCACGCAGACTCCTCCGCCCCGGCTACGCCGCCGTGACCGCTGCCGGCGCGATCTCCGAGGCCGACGCAAAGCGGCTCGAGCGGCTTGGGGTCCCGGGAGGGCGGGTCCAGGTGCTCGGCGACCCCCGGTTCGACAGCGTGGCCGCCAAGGTGCGCGCCGTTGAGCCCGACGAACCGCTTCTCCGCCTCGGGCGGGGGGCACCGACCATGATCGCTGGGTCCACCTGGCCGGCCGACGAGGCCGTGTTGCTCGACGCGTTCGCCCGGGTCCGCGAGCGGCATCCGGACGCCCGACTGGTCCTGGTGCCCCACGAGCCCACCGCCGCCCACCTTTCCGCCATCGAGGGCGAGGCCTCGCGGGCCGGCCTGCCGCCGCCGGTTCGGCTGAGCTCCGCCAGGGCCCCGGTGCCGCTCCTCCTGGTGGATCGGGTGGGGGTGCTGGCGACTATCTACGGCGGGGGAACGATGGCCTATGTCGGAGGGGGCTTCGGGCGGGCCGGGCTGCACTCGGTGCTGGAGCCGGCGGCGTGGGGCCTGCCGGTAACGTTCGGCCCCCGTTGGGGCGACAGCCGCGACGCCGGCCTGCTGCTGGAGGCCAACGCCGCCGTGGCATTGCCCGCCGGCGGGCGTAGGGTTGCGGCGGCTGCCCTGGTCGAGAGCTGGGGAGGTTGGATTCGCGGCGAGCCGCTGCGTGCGGCAGCGGGTGAGCGGGCCGGTGAGGTGGTGCGCCGCGGTCAGGGCGCCGCGCGCCGCTCGGCCGAGATGCTGGCCGGCCTTACTTCGTCACCACTCCCTCGAATGTCACGGCACGCGGCACGATGAGGCCGAGGGTGAGCGCCGAGACCAGCACGTCGGTCCACCTGCTCCGGACCCTGATTCGCAAGTCCGCTACCCCGCTCCCCCCGACAAGCTGCGCCGCGAGTGCCTGGCGGAGCGAGGGCTGCCTGAATCGGAGCAGCCCCCAGAACCCGAACACCGCCCGGTTGGTGACCGAGAAGCGCGGGCCCTGGGGAGCTTGACCGGCGGGGGAGGCCAGGGTGACGGGAACGCCCACGCCGGTCGCGTCGAAGGTCTGCGCGCAGCCCGACAAAAGCAGCAGGAGGAGAAGTACCGGTGCGGCGCGGCGCGCCGCGATCACAGGCCGGGGACCCTGAAATTGTAGTGCGCACCGATCCCGAACACTCCGGGCGTCCCCCCTTCGCCGAACACGGCGTCGTACGCCGCGTGCACGCCGAGCCCGGTGAGCAGATTCAGCTCGACCCCGCCACTCAGCCCGAACTCGGTGTCGGTCGTGGAGTCTCCGCCGTCGAGTGACGTGCGCACGATATCCACCCGCGGCGCGAGCCACGGCTTGATGGCCAGCACGGGATTGGGAATGGTGAGGGTGAACCCCACCCCCACCGGAAAGCGCCACTGGGTGACGTCGTCGCCGGGGACGAAGCTGCCCTCCGGCTTGGCGTACCCCACACCCGCCTGGAGCGACACCGCGAGCGGCACCAGCGGTCCGCCGAAGAGCCGGTAGTTGGCCGTCGCGCCGACCGACAGGTCGGAGCCGGCGGGCCCATCGGGATTGAAGGAGGAGAGGATGGCGGTGGCGCCGAACAGGCCGAAGCCGGCGCGTCCGGTGACCGCCAGCGCAGTTCCGCCGCCGGCCTCGTCGTTGGGCAGGCCGACGTCGGCGTAGACGCCGATACCGCGTGGCACGCCGATGTTGTAGACCGGAATCCCCGGCACCTGGGCCGCCAGGGGGGCCGCCCCGGCCGCGAGACCGAGCACCACGATCGCGGCCCGCGCGCGCTGCCTCATTCTTCTTCCCCTCCCAACGATGCTGGAAACGCCCATAGCCGCTTGCCGCAGCGCGGCAAGGTACTCGGGGGCTTCGAGCCGAGTCAATGACGGCGCCGTCGGACTGCGTTACTCCGAACGGGGAGGTCCGGAGACGAGCGGCGCGGATGGCGAAGTCGGCGCCGGCAGGGCCTGAGCCACGATCGGCTCCCGCCGGTCCACCGTGCGCAGGCGGGCGCTGAAGAAGTCGAGCAGAACCCGCAGCACCGCGAGCGCCGGGATGGCGAAGAGCACGCCGACGAGCCCGGCCAGCTCGCCGCCCGCGATCACCGCCAGGAAGACGAAGATCGGGTGCATCCGGAGTGCGTCACCCTGAATCTTCGGCGTCAGGATGTTCCCCTCGAGCTGTTGAATCCCGAGGAAGACGAGTGCCGTGAACAGCGCGGTCGTCGGCGACACCGTGAGCGCCAGCGCGACCGCGGGTACCGCTCCCGCGAATGCGCCGATGTAGGGGATCAGGGCCGTGATCGCCACCCAGAAGCCGAGCAGGAGGGCGAAGGGCACGCCCAGCAGGTAGAGGGCGAGCGCGGAGACCGCGCCCTGGATGGCGAGCGACAGTCCGAGCCCGCTCAGGTAACGCGAGAGCGTGTAGCCGAAAGCGTCCCACAGCTCGCGGGCGTCGTGCCGGTAGCGCTCGGGCGCCGCGTGCAGATAGGCGGCCTTGATCTTCCGCTCGTCCACCAGCAGATAGACGGCGATGAACAGCATCCCGAACAGCATGATGAAGGTGTTGAACGTTCCCGCGACCAGTTTGCCCGCCTGGCCCAGGATTCCGCCGATGGCACTCTGCGCCGCGTCGACCAGATCCCGCCCCAGGCGCGCCATGAACTGGTCGGGCGTGCCCGGCACGAAGCCGCGCCGGGTGAGCGGCTCCAGCAGCCCACGTAGGACGTTCTCGCCCCGGCGCAGGTAATCCGGCGCCGCCGTGACCAGCGCCCCGAGCTGCTCGGCGAGGATCGGCACGAGCACCGCGATCCCCAGAGCCAGGAGCCCGACGACGAGCAGGAACGACAAGGCGATCGCCCAGCCCCATGGGAGCTTCAGCGCGAGGAGTCGGACGGGAAACAGCATGACGAGGGCGAGCGCGAGACCGCCGAGTGCCACGATGAGGACGGTCGGCGCGGCCCGGAGGAGGAGAAGGAGGACCACCACCCCGGCCACGATCAGCAGCGTGCGGGCGCGCCGGGAGATCCAGATCGGGGTCGGCCGGCCGCGGCTGACCCGAAACCGGACCCGGCGTCGGGGAGGCCGGGACAGTGCGCGCACGGCCTGACTCGGGCGCGTGGGGTCGGTGGGTATGGCGGGATCCCTCATCACGTGGCGTACGCCGGCTGGCGCTGGGTCAGCGACGCGGACAGCAACGCCCGGCCGGGAAAGCCCGGCCGGGCGTCGGCAAGGAGCCTTCAGCCTAGCGGATGTAGGCTACGCTGACTCCGACACCCTCGATGTCGCCCAGGCCACCGCTCGCCCGCACCGCCCACCGCTCGCTGAAGTTGATGTTGACGCCGAGGCCGAGCGCGAAAGCGACGTCGTCATCACCGCCACCGAACACGGGCACGATCACCGGGTGCACGAACGGCACGAAGGTGGTGTTCGAGCCTTCCAAGTCGAACCTGCGGCCGAGCGAGATCCCGAGCGGGATGGAGAAGATGTCGTCGCCCTCTCCGAAGCGCCCGCCGAGCCCTACCGTCAATGCGCCATCCAGTGGGAACGATTCGCTGTAGCTGAGCACCTGAGTGCGGAAGTTCCCACCGACCAGGACGATGGCGTCTCCGATCTCGGCATCTGCGAAACCAGCACGAACGCCGAAGTCATTCGACCCCCGGCCATACCTGTAAAACCCTTCCAGGGCAAAGCTGGCGAACTCGGGATCCGAGAGCGAGGCCCCGAACTCGTGATTCTGGAACGCGCGATACGGCGCCTGAAAGACCGGCGTAAAGGTCTCCTGGGCCGAAGACGTGCTCGCCACGCCGGCGAGCAGGGCGAACCCCAGGATCCCACCGCAGAAGCTACGACGCATGAGTGTCTCCTTGAACGTGTTCGGCGACCACCCGCACCCGGTTGTCCACCACTTGAAGGAATCCGCCGCGCACGGCAAACCGGCTAGTGCCGCCGGCGCGGCGAACTGAAAGCGTACCCTGGCCCAGCAGCGTCATGAACGGGGCGTGGTTCGGCAGGATGCCGACCTCGCCGTCGAAGG
>JACCSE010000272.1 GCA_013813145.1 Gemmatimonadales bacterium | reverse complement strand
CGAGGACCCGATCGTCTTCTCGGTGCGGGATCCCGCGAGCTACCTGGTCGGTGCCCTGGTTGGGCTCGTGCTGGTGGCCGCGCTGTAATATGGGCGTGCACCGTGCGGGCGTTGGTCTCTCCTGGGGCCGCTATCCCCGGGCGGCCCACGTCGGGGTCATCCCGGTGATCTGGCGCGACGAGCCCCCGGTATTCGGGCAGGTGCGCGGCACGGTGCTGCCGTACGCATATGGCCGCAGTTACGGCGACAGTTGTCTTAACGACGGCGGCACGCTGCTCGACGTAGCCCCGCTGGATCGCCTGATGGCTTTCGACGAGGCGGCAGGGCTGCTGCGCTGCGAGGCCGGAGTGTCGCTGGCGGCCATCCTGGCGTTGACCGTCCCCCGGGGATGGTTCCTCCCGGTGCTGCCGGGAACTCGGTGGGTGTCGGTCGGGGGAGCGATCGCCAACGATATCCACGGGAAGAATCATCATCGGACGGGCACCTTCGGGGCCCACGTCGCGCGGCTCGAACTGGTCCGCTCATCCGGGGAACGGTTGCTGTGCGCACCGGACTCGAATCCGGAGCTATTCCAGGCCACCATCGGCGGGCTCGGCCTGACCGGATTGATCCTGTGGGCCGAGATACGGCTGGTCCGCGTTCCGGGCGCGGGCATCGCGCTCGAGCGGATTCGCTATCGGGGGTTGGACGAGTTCTTCGCGCTTGCCGCCGAGGACGCAAACCACGAGTACACGGTCGCGTGGGTCGACTGTCTCGCCCGCGACCGCCGGTTAGGACGCGGGATCTACCTGCGCGGTGAGCACTCGGCGTGGAAGGGACGCCCTCCGACTCCGCTGCGCCAGGCCCGGATGCGGGTGCCGGTCGAGCTCCCGGCCGGAGTGCTCAACCGCGGCACGTTTGCGGTCTTCAACGCGCTCTACTATCACCGCCACCTCGCGGGAACGACCCGGGCGACAGTCCCATACGACTCATTTTTCTTCCCCTTGGACGGGGTCGCCGGTTGGAATCGCCTTTACGGCGCTTCGGGGTTCCTGCAGTACCAGTGCGTCGTGCCTGAGGGCTGCGATGGCGTCATGCGTGCGCTGCTGGACCGGGTAAGCCGCTCGGGCGAGGCCGCCGGGCTCGGCGTGCTGAAGCGGTTCGGCGGGCTCGCCTCGCCGGGCCTCCTGTCGTTCCCCCGTCCCGGATCAACCCTGGCCGTGGACTTTGCGTTCCGGGGCCAGTCCACTCTCGCGCTCCTGGAAACGCTCGATGTCATGGTGCGCGAGGCCGGCGGTGCGGTCTACCCGGCCAAGGATGCGCGCATGAGCCCGGACAGCTTCCGTGCCTATTATCCGCGGTGGGAGGCATTCCGCGCCCACATCGATCCGAGGTTCTCCTCTTCCTTTTGGCGACGTGTCGTCGCGGGGTGAGCCGGCGGCGGGAAGGCGCGTGGTCATCGTCGGTGCCACTTCGGCGATCGCCGGTGAGGCGGCCCGGGCGTACGCTGAATCAGGCGCGCGCCTCTTCCTCCTCGGCCGCGACCCCCGCCGCCTCGCCGCGGTCGCGGACGATCTTCGAGTCCACGGCGCACGCCAGGTAGAGAGTGCCATGCTGGACGTGACCGATCTCGCGCGGCACGAGCCCCTCCTGGAGGCGGCGGCGGCGGCGCTGGGCGGCCTGGACGTGGCACTGGTGGCGAGCGGCATCCTCCCAGATCAGCGCCTGTGCGAGACCAGCGTCTCCGCGACCCTCGACGCCCTGGACGTCAACTTCAGCTCCGTGGTGGCCCTCCTCACCCGACTCGCCAATCGGTTCGAGACGCAGCAGAGCGGCGTCATCGCGGTCATCACCTCGGTCGCGGGCGACCGGGGGCGGCAGAGCAATTACGTGTACGGCGCGGCCAAGGGAGGGTTGGCGGTCTTTCTCCAGGGGCTTCGGAACCGGCTGCATGGATCCGGCGTAAGGGTGGTCACGCTCAAGCCGGGGTTCGTGGACACGCCAATGACGGCGGCGATTCCCAAGAACCCACTCTTCACCAGCGCGCGCCGAGCCGGGAGAGCCATGCACCGCGCGATTGAGACCCGGGGCGACGTGGTCTACATTCCCTGGTTCTGGCGTCCGATCATGGCTGTGGTCAACAACTTGCCCGAAGCACTCGGCAAGCGGCTCCGACTCTAGGAACTGCGATGCGCATTCGCTCGCTGGCGCTTCTGCTCAACCTTTGCACTCTGGCACACCCTCTCGCCGCCCAACAGCCGGCCGTGCCGCCAGCCACGAGAGTCGCCCGCGCGGTCGATGCCGGCGTGCTCCGGGCCCATCTCGAGTTTCTGGCCGACGACGCGCTCGAGGGCCGAGCCCCGGGGACGCGCGGCGGCGACCTGGCCGCCAGGTACATCGCCGCCCAATTCCGGCGGCTGGGGCTCGAGCCGGCGGGCGACAGCGGGACCTATTATCAGCGGGTCCCCATCATCTCGCTCACTCCGGAGCCGGCGCTGGCGGTCACCTCGCCCGCTCCCGCGGGTCTCGCCTGGAAGGAGGACTACGTCCTCTGGTCCATGCGCAACGATTCGAGCGTCGCTCACGGGGGCGACGTCGTATTCGCGGGGTACGGGATCGTGGCGCCGGAGAGCGGCTGGAACGACTATGCCGGGCTCGACGTCAAGGGCAAGTACGTCGTGGTGCTGGTCAACGACCCGGGACTGGTCGACTCGACCCTCTTCCGCGGCAAGATCCTCACTTACTACGGGCGGTGGACCTACAAGATCGAAGAGGCACGCCGCCAGGGCGCGGCCGGGTTGCTGCTGGTCCACACCACCGAAAGCGCCACCTATCCCTGGACCACG
>JACCSE010000260.1 GCA_013813145.1 Gemmatimonadales bacterium | reverse complement strand
TTTTTCAGGTCGGAAATCACCCCTCGTTGGCCCGCGACCCGGTAGCTTCCCCCCATGAACCGGAATCGTCTGGCCGAAGCCGCCTCGGCCTACCTGAAATCGGCGGCGCACCAGCCCATCCACTGGTTTCCCTGGAGCGCGGAGGCATTCGCCGCCGCGCGCGAAGCCGATAGGCCGGTCCTGCTCGACATCGGGGCGGTCTGGTGCCACTGGTGCCACGTGATGGACGGAGAGTCGTACGACGATCCGGAGCTCGCCCGGTACCTCAACGAGAACTTCGTCTGCATCAAGGTGGACCGCGACGAGCGGCCCGACGTGGACACGCGCTATCAGCGCGCGGTGCAGGCGATCACCTCGCAGGGCGGCTGGCCGCTCACCGCCTTTCTCACTCCCGCGGGCGAGGTGTTCTATGGTGGCACCTATTTCCCTCCGGATGGGAAGTACGGCCGGCCCGGGTTCCGCACCGTTCTCGCGAGCGTGCTCGAGGCATACCGCGAGCGGCGTGACCAGGTGCAGTCCCAGGCGCAGGCGATCCGCCGGGTGGTGGACGCCCATCTCGACGAGGGCGCCCGCGGGCCGGTCTCCAACCGGATGCTGGAGGAAGCGGTGCGGCAGATGGCCCGCGCTTTCGACGCCAAGAATGGAGGCTTCGGCACCCAGCCCAAGTTCCCCCATCCCGGCGCGATGACCCTGCTGCTTCACCGCTGGTGGGACCAGCCGACCGACGAGGTCCGCGCCATCGTGGACCGGACGCTCCAGGGAATGGGCCGCGGCGGCGTGTACGACCAGCTCGGCGGGGGCTTTCACCGCTACAGCGTGGACGCGGAGTGGATCGTGCCCCACTTCGAGAAGATGGCGTACGACAACTCCGAGCTGCTCCGTGCCTATCTGCACGCGTACGCCCTCTTTGGCACCGAAGAGTACGCCGAGGCGGCCCGGGGAATCGTGCGCTGGGTACGCGAGGTGGCCTCGGACACCGAGGGCGGCTACGCCGCGAGCCAGGATGCCGACGTAGGGCTGGAAGACGATGGCGACTACTTCACCTGGACCCGGGACGAGGCAGCGGCGGTACTCGGCCCCGAGGAGCTGGAGGTGGCGGCGGCGCACTACGACATCGGCACCGCTGGTGAGATGCACCACAATCCCGGAAAGAACGTGCTCTTCGTCTCCGCGAGCGTCCCGGCCATCGCGCAGCGAAGCGCCCGGAGCGAGGAGGAAGTGCAGGCGCTGCTCGACTCCGCCCGCCGCAAGCTGAAAACGGCACGGGACCAGCGCCCGGCGCCGTTCGTGGACCGTACCCGCTACACCGCGTGGAACGCCATGATGGCTTCCGCGATGCTGCATGCCGGCATCGTCTTGGGAGATTCCTGGGCTCGGGATCACGCGATCGCGACGCTGGCACTGCTCCGGCGGGACGCCGCCAACTCCGATACGGTACCCCACACGCCGGGAGGCATCGGCGGCCTGCTGGACGACCAGGTGCAGACGGCCTCCGCCTCGCTCGATGCCTACGAGGCGACCGGCGAGCCCCTCTGGCTCGGCGGGGCCGAGGCGATCGTGGATCGGGTCTGGCGGGAGTACTGGGACGAATCGGGCGGGGGGCTGTTCGACACGGCTCGCGGCCGGCAGGACGAGACCGGGCTGATGCCGGCGCGAGCCAAGCCGGTGCAGGACACCCCGACGCCGTCACCCAACGGCGTGGCGGGCATCGTTTCCGCCCGGCTCCACGAGCTCACCGGACACGAGCGGTGGCGGGAGCGGGAGACGGCGCTGGTCGAGGCGTTCGCCGGCCGGGCTTCGGAGCTCGGGCTGTACGCGGCCACCTATCTCCTGGCGGTGGACTGGCACCTGGGGCCACGGACTCATCTCGTGGTCGTCGGCCCCCGGGGCGACGAGACCGCCGAGGCGATGCACCGGGCGGCGCTGGCGGAGTTCGTCCCGCGGCGGGTGGTGCAGCGACTCACGCCCGAGCAGGCCGGGTCGCGCCCGCTGCCGCCGGTGCTGGCCGGCATGCTCGCCGCCGCGTCGGGCGCTCGCGGCTATGCGTGCACCGGGAACGCCTGCAGCCGGCCGGCGGAAACGGTCGAAGAGTGGCGGGCCACGCTCCAGGCGCTGGGGGCGGCGGAGCAGGCTCGGGCGTCGTAGTGTCCTGACAGGGGGTGACCACGGATGAACGCGGAGGACGGCGCGCCCCGATGTTAGATTAGTCTCGACCATCGCCAACCCCGAGCAAGAGGAGCACCGTGGCCAAGACCGCTACGATCGAGACCAGCAAGGGCACCATCGTCGCCGATCTGTTCGATACGGAGGTGCCCAACACGGTGGCCAACTTCGAGAAGCTGGCCAATAGCGACTTCTACGACGGCACCCGCTTTCACCGGGTGATCGCCAACTTCATGGTTCAGGGCGGCGATCCGCTCTCCCGGGAGCAGGGCAATCCCCGCGTCGGTACCGGAGGGCCCGGGTACAAGATCAAATGCGAGCCCCACCTCAACACCCACAAGCACGTGGCGGGGGCGCTTTCGATGGCTCACGCGGGCAAGGACACCGGCGGCAGTCAGTTCTTCATCTGCCACTCGCCCCAGCCGCACCTCGACCGGGTGCATACCGTCTTCGGCCAGGTGCGCGAAGGGCTGGATGTGGTGAATAGCCTCAAGCAGAACGACGTCCTCACCTCCATCCGGGTATCCTGAGCTGCATCTCGATTTCGCGCTGGTCGCCGATTACGCGCTGATCGACCAGCAGGGCAAGCTGAGCGTGCTGGGGATCTTCCAACACGTCTGGCTCACCAACTTCCCCGCGGTGTGCCCCCGGACTCACCTAGTGCTGCGGGTGCGCGGGCGGCGCACCGAGATCGGAGTCCACGCCATTCGCATCCGCTTCGTGGACGAAGCCGGCACCGAGCTGCTCGGTGGCGAAGGGACGGTCCAGTTCGGCGAACCGCCCGCGGGAGTGGTGGACGTAGAGGCCGGCGCGGTGCTGGTGTTCGACATCCCGCTTCCCCGCCCCGGCCAGTACGCCTTCGAGATCGCTCTCGACGGCGAGTTGGGGAGCCGGGTACCGTTGACAGCGGCGTTGGCGCAGCAGTGAAGGTGGCTATCGGCTCTCAGCTATCGGTCCTAGTGGGCGGAGGCCCGGTGCTGCAGGACCGATAGCTGACAGCCGATAGCCAACAACCCATCTCCACCCACCACCATGCCTCTTGCGCGCCCTCAAGCCCTCTCCCTGGTCCACGAATGGACCGCCTCCGAGCCCCTCCGCAAGCACATGTACGCGGTGGAGCTCGCGATGCGGGCCATGGCGGAGCCGTTGGGGGAGGATCCGGAGGCGTGGGGACTGGTGGGGCTGCTGCACGACTTCGATTACGAGCGCTTTCCCAACGACGCACATTCGCCGGTCGCGGAGCATCCGGCGGAAGGGGTGCGGGTGCTGGCGGGAATGGGGCTGCCGGAGCCCGCGCAGCGGGCGATCCTGGGTCACGCGAGCTACACCGGCGTGCCCCGCGACTCGGCGATGGCCAAGGC
>JACCSE010000162.1 GCA_013813145.1 Gemmatimonadales bacterium | reverse complement strand
GAGCGCGACCTCGACCGGTCTCAGCGCGGAGACGGTCGGCTCAACCACAAGGCAGCAGTCGGCGTCATCGAAAGCGCGCCGAGAGACGCGTTCGTGGGGAATGACATGGTGCGGCCTCCCTCGTCCGTCAACGCTAGGGCGGACCGGTGCGCCGCGCCAGTCAAATTTGCGCCAAGATTTCCCCGCGGGTCACTCCCCGTTCCCGGCCTTGGCGTCCCCCCGCTCGCGCCTGATGAATCCCAACACCAGCAGCTCACCGAGCCACGCGATCAGCCGCCCGCGCACGGAGTGCGGCGGCTCCTGTCTCACCGACACAAGCTCGGCCAGAATCTCGGCGAAGCGCGCCCCACGAGCTACCAGCGGCCACACGTCCATCCCAAAGGCATCCAAGGAATACTCCAGCCCTCGCGTGGGATCCACCAATACGCGCCGGTCCTCCATCGGCACCGTGAGCACCTCTGCCTGCGGCACATAGCGCGTATCAGGCTCCCACTGCACCGGCATCCTGACCAGATCCCGCGACGACCGGAGCGCCGTCTCCACCGCGCCAAGCAGGACGGGAACGCCACCCGCACGAAGCTCGTCGAGGCCGAGCCGGAGCGCGTTCCGGATCGTCCTCGAAACCGCCTGGGGATTCTCCACTCCGTCGCGGGTCAGGATCCTCACCACGGGGGCGATCTCGCGTTCCGGTAGCCCACACACCAGCCGCAGGTATGCCGCTTCCGCCGCCCCGCAGACCGACTGGAAGCATCCGGCGGAGCAGAGATCCGGCCCCTGGAACCAGCGCTCGAGATTGCGCCGGCTCAGGCCCAGTTCCCTGGCCTGCTCGGGAATGCTGGCAGCGCAGGATGGGTGCAGCGCCTGGAGCAGGGCGAAGTGGCGCGCGGGTCCGAACAAGGGTAAGCGGTCCATGCAGTCGAGCAGCGCGGGCGTGAACGTCGGGCCGGGATTTCCCGGAGCCCGGCCTCGCACCAGATAATTGAAACGCGCGCCGGGCCGGCGCACGAACCCGGCGGCCGGAACCTCTCGCGCCAGATCCGCCGCTTCGTCGAGCGAGGGACCCGTCGGCTCGAATACGCCCACGATGGCCACTTCGGGTGCAGTCGCGCTGAGCTCGCGCAGGGCGGACGGCAGGAACTGGTCAGTCCGGTTGAGGACACCGACGACGGCGACATCCAAGGCGTGCGCCGCGGCGAGCCTCACCAGCTCGTCCCCGTTGGGCACGTCGTACAACCGCGTTCCGGGGCCGACGTGTTCGGCGAAGCGACGGCGTTGCGCCCCGTCGTCGAAGACCAGTGCGATTCGCGGGGATGACCCCATAGCTCGCATCCATATCCTCCGAAACGGGGGGCATTTGGCTAGGCGAGACCGGGATGAATCTACTCGCTTTGGGCCGGGCGCTCCCGTTGTCCCCGCTAGATGCGTGCAAACCGGCTCGTGGCTTCCAAGACGAGTCGCCAGTTGTCCGCTACATACGAGGGCGTGCCTCGCTCCCCCATCGCTCGCGCCGGCCTCTCGTCCGTCGCTGCCGGAACGCTCGCGGCGGCGCTCGCTTCGGGCGCCGTGGCGCAGACTGCCTTGGACCGCTCACCCAACCTCGCCGGGACTTGGGTCGGCCCCACCGGGGTGCTGCACTTCAACTTCCTGCATCGCTTCACCGCCAGCGGCTCCCCTGAGCGGAAGGTGACCAGCACCCCGACTTTCCTCTTCGCGGCCGGGCTGCCGAAGCGGGTGCTGCTGGGAGTGCACTACGCCACCAATTCGGAGCTGTCGCCCCGATATCCCAACGAGTGGGAGCTGTTCGGCCGGGTGGCACCGCTGACCCAGGGGCGTAACGCGCCGGTAGACGCCGCGGCCCAGGTGGGATACAACTTCGCCGCGAACGGCCCCGACGCTGAGTTGTCCGCGGCGCGGCGGCAGGGGCCGGTGCGGTTCCTCGGCGCGGTGCGGTTGCTGTCGGCTCCGGATGGAGGTCGCGAGGGAGGAGTAGGCTTCGCGCTGGGTACGGTCGTGCGGATCGGTCGCGCGATCGCGATCTCGGGTGACGTGGCTACGCTCGCCGAACGCTCCGCGGG
>JACCSE010000156.1 GCA_013813145.1 Gemmatimonadales bacterium | reverse complement strand
CAGTCGGGCCGGTCGGGCAGTGCACAACACGTCGCGGGGTGGAGCAGTCTGGTAGCTCGCCGGGCTCATAACCCGGAGGTCGTGGGTTCAAATCCCACCCCCGCTATGAAGGCGGAACGGCGGTAAGGCGGAACGGCGGAACGATGGCTCCGGGGCGAGAGGCTCGCGCTCGGAAACCACGTCCCCTCCTACCGCCGTACCGCCGTTCCGCCCTCAGTCGGGCGGTTAGCTCAGTTGGTTAGAGCGCCACGTTGACATCGTGGAGGTCACAAGTTCGAGCCTTGTACCGCCCATCCGTATGCGCCCTTAGCTCAATTGGATAGAGCATTTGACTACGGATCAAAAGGCTGGGGGTTCGAGTCCCTCAGGGCGCACTTCCCGCAGCCTCTCCCACCGCCCCGGCTTTCGCCGGGGCGGCTGTGTTTTCAGAGCTCGCTCCGGCGGCGGCGGCAGCGGCTGGTTGGGCCAGCAGCGCTCGCACCAGCTCCACGACGCCGAGCTGCGAGGGCCGATCCCCCAGCACCCGCCGCATGAGCCGCTCCAGCTCCGCGGCCGTCGAGCCGGTTCGCGCCACGGCAATCAGAATCTTGCTGTCCTGCGCTTCCGGGCTTCCATGCCAGGATTGGTAGGGCCCGGAAAAGTAGAAACGCTCCTCGATCGGGCGGCCCAGGCCGGAGCGCGCTAGGAGAAGGACGTCGCCGGCCCGGTGGCCGTAGGGCCCAGCGGCGAGGCCTTCCAGCCGCTCGGCGAGTCGGAGGAGGTCGGGTCGGGGATGGCGGGCGAGGTACTGGGCGACGGGTAGCAGTCGCCGGCCGTCGAAGACTTTGAACGGCAGCGCGTCCTCCCCAGGCGCCTTCGGCTCGCGGGTGAAGATCAGGTCGAGCGTGCCCTTCAGCCCCGGAATCGGATCCCCCTCCTCGTTGGTTCGATGGAAGGCCCGCACTACGGGCAGCACGTCTTCCTCCATCCGCGGGGGGCGGGACCAGTCGCACCGGTCGCCCCGCGCGGGACAGAGGGAGCGGTCGGCGAGGTAGACGTAGGCCATCGCTCCCTGGTAAGCGACGGTGGCCTGATAGTCCTGCTGGTCCTCCGCGAGCTCCAGAACGAAAGGCCGCGTCCGGAAGCCAGTCCGCGTCAGGATCGCGGGCGGCTCGTCGTCGCCCTCGATGCCGAGCGAGTGGCGGTCGTCGCTCATGACCGGGGTGTGGCCGTGGTCGGAGACGAAGACGAAGTAGGTGTCGTCCAGCACGCCGAGACTGTCGTAGGCGCGCAGGACTCTTCCGATGGCGGAGTCGAGGACCGTCCGCAGATAGCGCGCTTCCTGGATCAGCGGCTGGCTCGCCACGTGGGTGAAGAGGTCTATCCCCGGGAAATAGACCACCTGGAGATCCGGCACGCCGCGCTCGCGGAAGGACTCCAGGATGTTGTCGACCGAGGTCAGGTCGATCTCGCTGTAGGCTTCGCGCTCCACGCTCTGCTCCCCCACCACTCCCTTTGCGACCTCCGCGAACAGGTCGGCCACCGCCCCGGGGTCGGGAGTGGTGAACAGGTCCGCCCCGCGGTACACCGGCGCGAGCGAGACGTGCGATCGCACCCCCGCCAGGTCGTAGAGCGTCGGCACCCGAATCGCGTTGCCCACCAGGCCATCGGTCAGCATCTCCAACGTGTGCTCGTGCCCGGAGACCGAGACCGGGGCCGGTGCCAGGAAGCGCCGCTCCTCGCGAACGAACCACTCATTGCCCGGCACCCCGCTCCGGGCCGGCGGGTGGCCCGAAAAGACCGAGCTCCACGCCGCCATGGTGGTGGACGGCAGAATGCTGAGCGCGTCGGGCATCGCGTAGCCATGGGCGTACCCATCGCGGCCGGCCTCGAGCCCGAACAAGGTGGCGATGTTGGGGGCATCGCCCTCCTGCACCGCGCGGCGGAACTCGTCGTCGCCCACGCCGTCGAGTCCGAAGATCACCACCCGGGTACCGCCCCGCAGCGGGCGCATCGGATCTCGGAGGACCCGATCGCCCCCTTGAGCGGCGAGCTCCAGGACCTCGCCGACCGGACCCGCGTTGCGGAGGAAGAACCCGCCGAACCCGGTGACCGCCAGCCCGAGCGCGGCCCAGATCCATTTCTTGGACATCATCGCTCCCGCTGGACGCAGGTGGGTATGGGGGCGGAACTTGGAGCCCAGGGGATCAATTTACCCTGGCCCGAATGATGTCGAACGGCGTCCGACCGGGCTACCGGATGCACCGCACTCCATTACATTGCCGTCTCGTTGGCCACGGGGCGTAGCGCAGCCCGGTTAGCGCGCCTGCTTCGGGAGCAGGAGGTCCCGGGTTCAAATCCCGGCGCCCCGATCGAGAACAAGAACACCGTCGCCTGCCGTTCGGCATCCAACCCGCGCCGAAACTCCCGGCCTGCCCTCAGTTCACCCGTCGGCCCAAGAGCGCGCGATCCGGCGGAGCCGAAGCCCTCACACAATGGCCCCATCCAAGAAGGCGTCTACGATCGGAGCATCCTCATGAAATCACTCCTGGTGGGAATCGGCGCGCTCCTGCTTGTCGCCTGGGTATTCGGCTTCCTGGTCTTCAAGGTCGCGGGCTTTCTGATTCACCTGGTGTTGATCGTCGGCGTCATCCTCCTGATCGTCGGCCTGGTCCGCCGGATTACCTGAGTCATACCGCCCCCTCGACGGCCTAGTGGGGTTCAGGTTCAGGTAATTCAGTCAACCGTTTTGCGGCCGTTCACCACGAAGGCACGAAGGACACGAAGGGCTCCTCCGCAGCGGAATGAGACGAATGGTGTCTGGATGAGGAGCCCTCCTTGTCCTTCGTGGTGAACGGCCGCACAATGTCAACCAAATCGGGTGAAGCTCATTAGCCGGCGAAG
Organism: Gemmatimonadales bacterium; assembly: GCA_013813145.1. Classification (GTDB taxonomy): domain Bacteria; phylum Gemmatimonadota; class Gemmatimonadetes; order Gemmatimonadales; family GWC2-71-9; genus CAVVWJ01. The sequence goes on along the minus strand of JACCSE010000156.1, from coordinate 1,774 downwards.
TGCTCGCACCCTGAGAGGCCGATACTGAGCACCGTTGGCAATCGAACCGACCTCACCCGAACCGAGCAGGAGCGACAACAGGGGAAGAGCGACCAATGCCATCACTCGCGCAACTGCTGCTGACCGAGCTCGATCAGGAGATGCCGGGAACCCGCCGCACGCTCGAGCGGGTTCCCGAAGGGCGGGACGACTGGAAGCCTCACGAAAAGTCGATGCCCCTGGGCTATCTCGCCGGGCTCGTCGCCACGATGCCCGGATGGATCGTCTCCATGATCGCGGAGGATCAGCTCGACCTGGCCGCTCCGGGGCGCTACCAGACCCGCGCGTTTGGCACGTCCGCCGAGCTGGTCCGCGCCTTCGACCAGGCGGTGCGGGATGCACGCGCTGCGATCCAGGGCGCGAGCGACGAGCGCCTCGTGACGACTTCGTGGCGGCTCATGATGAACGACCAGGTCCTCTCGAAGCAGAGCCGCTATGAAGCCGTGCGAGTCAGCGCACTCAATCACCGGTATCATCACCGGGCCCAGCTCACCATCTATCTCCGTCTCCACGAGAAGCCGGTTCCCTCACTGTACGGCCCGTCGGCGGACGAAGCCTATCCGGGAGCGTGACATCCTCGCCGGCCTTGCAGACCGTTCGGGCAGCGGGCACATTTGATAGACCCCTGGCGCTCCCGGTGCCATGCTGCCCTACCGGAACCTGCTCACCCAGCCCTTTATCCGGCCCACCGCCCTCGCTGGTCGCGGTTACGAACAAGCTTGAGCACTGGATGGGAAGTCCATAATGACAGACTCTGCGATTTGGTCGGAAACCGAGCGGCTGGCAGCGTTGCGCAGCTATGAGATCCTCGATACGCCGCCGGATGGAGCCTTCGACCGAATAACTGCTCTGGCGGCGCGGCACTTCGAGGTTCCGGTTGCCCTGGTGTCCCTGGTAGACGAGGATCGGATCTGGTTCAAGTCCCGGTGCGGTTTGGAGGCGGGTCAGGTCCCCCGCGTCCCAGGGTTGTGCGCTTCGGTTATCCTCAGTGATACGGCCTACATCGTCAAGAACGCCATCGAAGATCCCCGAACCCTGGCGAACCCGCTGGTCGCTGGAGAGCTGGGAGTACGTTTCTACGCCGCCGCGCCCCTGATCACTCACGACGGATATCGGCTCGGAACGATGAATATCATCGATTTCGCACCGAGGGAGTTCGATGCAGAGGAAGAATGGACTCTACAGCAGTTTGCCGGTCTCGTTGTGGACCAGATGGAGCTGCGACTGTCCGCAAGAAAGGCCATCGCGACCCTCACCCAGATCTTCTTGGGAGCAGAACGATCCAAGGAACTCAGGAAGCTCGTCACGGTTTGTGCATGGAGCAGGAAGATCCGGGTGGATGAGGAGTGGGTCTCCTTCGAGGAATTCCTGGTTGAGAAGTTGGGCGTATCGATCACTCATGGCATCGATCCTCAGATTGCCGAACGGCTGCAGGGGGAGATGGAGCACAAGGAGTGAACCATCCTGCGGCCCGCCTGGCAGGAATGTGAGGGGTACCCGCGAGATACTCGTCCGGAGGGCTACCGTGGGGGCAGCCGGGTGTTAGAATTGGGTTCCGCGGCGGGGGTCGCACTATTTTTTTCTGCACTGGCACCCCTCCGCAGAGTCTAAGTCCTTACGGGTCCGTAGCTCAGTTGGATAGAGCGCTTGCCTCCGGAGCAAGAGGTCGCGCGTTCGAGTCGCGCCGGGCCCACTCTGGAAGCTACTCCCCCGCCTCACGTTGCGTGACGGCGGG
>JACCSE010000152.1 GCA_013813145.1 Gemmatimonadales bacterium | reverse complement strand
GGGCCGACCCCCGCGATCTCGAAGTCGTGGTGCACCACGATGGCGCCGTCGCGCGTGGCGTGCACGTCGAGCTCGATGCCGTCGGCGTCGAGCATGACGGCGCGACGGAAGGCCGCGCGCGAGTTCTCGTACTCGTAGCCGGACGCGCCTCGATGGGCGATGATGCTGGGGCGTGGCATGGCGAAGAAAGATAGCCAGCCTTAACGAACCCGGACAGCCGACGTCTACTCCCTCCGAATGAGCGCATCGACCGTGCCCGACCTCCCCGGCGACTCCGAGCTGGTGGAGTCCTACCTCGGCGGCGACCAGGGGTCGGCGGCCGAGCTGGTCCGGCGCCACTCCGCGGCCATGGGCCGCTTCCTGTACAGCGCCGGCGCCGCTCCCGACGACGTAGATGATCTGGTGCAGGAATCGTTGTTCCGCGCCTTCCGAGCCCTCGGCGGCTGGCGGCGGACCGCCTCCTTCCGGAGCTGGCTCTTCAGCATCGCCGGCAATCTGCTGCGCGATGAGTTCCGCCGCCGAAAGGGTCGCCAGGTGATCGCGCTGGAGGACCGGGAGATCCCCGACCGGGCCGACCCGCATGGCGAGCTGGCCGCGTCGGACATGGAGGAGCGGGTGCGCGCCGGGGTGAGCCGGCTCCCGAGACTTCAGCGCGAAGTCTTTCTGCTGCGCGCCCACGAAGGGGCCGGCTACGACGAGATCGCCGCGGCGTTGGGCACCACACCGGGAGCGGCGCGAGTCCATTACCATCACGCGGTCAAGCGACTGAAGGAGCTGGTACGATGACGGCCTGCGAACGGCTCTCCGACCGTATTCCGGAGGTGGTGCGGGGACGCTCCCGATGGACTCCCGAGGAATCGGCGCACCTGGCCGGTTGCCCGAACTGCCGGGCGGAATGGGATCTCCTGGTCGCGGTGGATCGCGTCGCCGCCAGGGCTCCCGCGCCCCGCGATCCTTCAGCCCTGGCGGCAACGGTGCTCCGGCGGGTGGCGGACCACCGCCGCTCGCGGCTGGGCTCCTTGGGGCGGTGGACGGTGGGAGTCGCGGCGGCCGCCGGGATCGCGGCCGCGGTCTGGACCGGAGTGAACCGAGGAAACCCCGCCTCGGATCCGGTGGCCGTGGCCGCCACCGTGGACATCGCGCTGCCCGAGCTGGAGCCGATGGAAACGGCGGAGCTCGACTCCCTGTTGGAAGCGATGGAGGCGATTCCCAGTCCCGCCCCGGCAGGCTGGTCGGCGCTCGGCGAGCCGACGCTGGGAGATCTCGACGCCGACGAACTGGAGCAGGTGCTCGGCACCTGGGAGGGATGATGCGCATCACCCAACTACTGATCGGCACGCTCCTGGCCGCCGCGGCCGCCCAGCCGGGTGTGGCACAGGACAGCGGGTACCGGCCACGCCACGACGAGCTGCGCCAGCGTATCGAGGAGCGCTTCACCGAGCGGGCCCGGGAGCAGCTCGATCTCACCGACGCGCAGGCCAACCGACTGCGGGAGACCAGCCGCCAGTTCGGCGGCCGGCGACGGGAGATCGAGTCGCGCGGACGCGCCATCCGCGACGCGCTCGGGACCCAGCTCCGGCCCGGGGTCGCCGCCAACCGCGACAGCGTCGCGAAGCTCACCGATTCCGCCATGCAGCTTCGCATCGACTACGCCGAGACCTTTCGCGACGAGCTGCGCGCTACCGCCAAGTTCCTCGATCCGGTCCAGCGCGCCCAGCTCTTCACCATGCGCGATCGGCTGCTCGGCCACGCGCGGGAGATCCACGAAAAGCACCGGCATCACGATGGCTCGGGATACCGGCGGCGGCCGGGCGGAGCGGACTCGGCGGCTGATTCTACCCGCTGACGGTGACAGGGGGGGCGGCCCCGGCTAGCTTTCCCCCGTCCCCCAACCGGAAACCGCGATGCGCCGCTGGCTGGTCCTGACGCTCGCCCTCGTAGCCGCTTCCCCGGCGGCATCCGCCCAGACTCCCCTCGTCTACCGCATCGACGTCACCGGGACCGTGGAGAACGGCCTGGCGCCCTACATCGCCCGCGGTATCTCCGAGGCGGAGGCCGCCGGGGCCGACGCGGTCTACCTCGACATCGATACGCCCGGGGGCCGGGTGGACGCCGCCGAGCGGATTTCGGACGCGATCCGCGCGGCCGCGATTCCGGTCTACGCCTTCGTCAACCCGCGCGCGTTCAGCGCCGGCGCGCTGATCGCCATTTCCGCCAACGCCGTCTACATGCGGCCCGGCGCCGTCATGGGAGCCGCGACCCCGGTGGATGGAGAAGGGGTTCGCGCGTCGGAAAAGATGGTGTCCGCCATGCGCGCCGAGTTCCGCGCGGTCGCCGAACAGCGAGGGTTGGACCCCCGGATCGCGGAGGCCATGGTGGACGAGCGGATCGCCATCCCCGGCCTCGACCCCGCGGGCGAGCTGCTCACCCTCACCACCTCGGAGGCGCTGCGGGTCGGCTACGCCAAGGCGGAGGTGACGGACGAGGCGGCTCTGCTCCGTGAAGTCGGACTGCCCGAGGCGCGGGTCATCGCGGTCGAGCCCAATTGGGCCGAACAGGCGGTGCGGTTCCTCACCAATCCCCTGGTGGCGCCGCTGCTCCTCTCCCTCGGCGTGCTCGGGCTGGTGTTCGAGATCAAGACGGGCGCCTTCGGTGTCGGCGGCCTGCTCAGCCTGACCTCGCTGGGTCTGTTCTTCGGCTCCAGCTTCGTGCTGGGCCTCGCGGGTTGGGAAGAGATCCTCCTGCTGGGGCTCGGCCTCGTCGCCCTTGCCGTCGAGGTGCTGGTGCTGCCGGGGTTCGGAGTCGCCGGCGTCCTCGGACTGGCGGCGATCGGTGGCGCCATGGCGCTCGCGATGATGGGCGCGGCACCCACCACCGGCGACGTGGTCCAGGCGCTCGCGGTGCTCGGGGCGAGCCTGGTGATCACCGCGGCGGTAGTGTTCGCCTGGCTCCGCCATCTGCCCAATAGCGGACGGTTCCGCGGCCTGTATCTCCGAGACCGCATGGCGCAGTCGGAAGGCTACATCTCGGCACCGCGCACCGAGCTGGTGGGCCGGGACGGGATCGCGTTGACCGACCTGCGGCCGGCCGGCACCGCCCGGATCGGCACCGACAGGGTGGACGTCGTCACCGAGGGCGAATATGTCATCCAGGGCAGTCCCGTGCGGGTGATCCGGAGTGAAGGTTACCGGCACGTTGTGCGCGGGGTGGGTTAAGGTGGCACCTCTCAGGTCTCAGGTCGCAGGCTGAAGACTTGAGACCTGCGACCTGAGACTCTCGTCCCACATTTACTTCTCTTTCACCAGGACCCCACCGTGGATGACTCAATGCTGAGCGTGGGAGTGGTGGTGGCGCTGGTCTTCATCGGCGTTCTCTTCCTTGCCCTGTTCTTCCATTTCATTCCCCTTGCGCTCTGGATCCGCGCTGTCGCGTCCGGGGTCTATGTCTCGTTCCTGACGCTGTTCGGCATGCGGTTCAGAAAAGTGAATCCGGCCGCGATCGTCGATCCCCTGATCACCGCTCGCAAGGCCGGGCTCGACCTGACCATCAACGACCTGGAGATCCACTACCTCAGCGGCGGGCACGTGCAGCGGGTGGTGAACGCGCTCATCTCCGCCGACAAGGCCCAGATTCCGCTCACCTTCAAGCAGGCGACCGCCATCGACCTCGCCGGCCGCGACGTTTTCGAGGCGGTGCAGGTGAGCGTCAACCCTAAGGTGATCACCACGCCGAAAGTCGCGGCCATGGCCAAGGACGGGATCCAACTCCTGGCCCTGGCCCGGATCACCGTTCGCGCCAACGTGAACCGGTTGGTCGGCGGAGCGGGGGAGGAGACGATTCTCGCCCGGGTCGGCGAGGGGATCGTCAGCACCATCGGCTCGGCGACGTCGCACAAGGCGGTGCTGGAGAACCCCGACCTCATTTCCAAGACCGTGCTCGCCAAGGGACTCGACGCCGGCACCGCGTTCGAGATCCTCTCGATCGACATCGCCGACGTGGACGTGGGCAAGAACATCGGCGCCGAGCTTCAGACCGACCAGGCCGAGGCGGACAAACGGATCGCCCAGGCCAAGGCGGAAGAGCGGCGGGCGCTGGCGGTAGCGATGGAGCAGGAGTTCAAGGCGGAGGCGCAGAACCAGCGGGCCAAGGTGATCGCGGCCGAAGCGCAGGTACCGCTGGCCATGGCGGAGGCGTTTCGCAGCGGGAACCTGGGCATCATGGACTATCAGCGCTATCGGAATCTCGAGGCCGACACCAGCATGCGGCAGGCGATCGCGGGGAAGAGCGATTCGGCTCCGCCCACGGGGATATGAACGGTGGATCCCATTGGACTGCTCTTCCTCGGTTTTCTCTGGTTCCTGTTCAATGTGCTGCGGAAGAGCCAGGGGCAGACAGGACCCACCCCGCCCTCGGCTCCGCCCGGCACCGGTGACGCCACCCAGCGGGAAGGGAGCCGGCTCGAGGCGCTGTTCCGGGAGCTGGAGCGGACGTTGGGCGAAGGGGCGGGTCCGAGCGGCCGTCCCGCCGGCGCTCCGCTCCCGCCGGCGGAAGAGGTGGAAAACCGGGAGACGCTGGAGACCGGAGTAGAGGTCGTCAGCCTGGAGCAGGAGGTCCTGCGTCCTCCCCGGCCCCGAATAGACCGGGAGGAGCGGGCCGAGGGGATCGAGGCGGCGCGCGTTGCCTCGGCGGAAAAGCGGAGCGGCGCCCTGACCCGGGCCGACCACGCCGCCTTTGACGCGCGGATCCGCCAGGCGCCGGCCGATGCCACGGCCGTCCGCGCGCTCACCTCGGAGCAGATCCGGCGCGCCGTGGTCTGGCGGGAGATCCTGAGCCCGCCGGTCTCGCTGCGCGAGCCGGAGCGCTAGCGTTTCAACCGGTGCCGGTCTCGAAACGTCGCTCGTGAGTCGCTAGAGGAACGAATGACCGAGTCCCTGCCGCGCGTCCTGGTGCTCGACGGGCACAGCAACCCCGCGCTCGCGTGCGTCCGGTCGCTGGGCAGGGCGGGGTATCCGGTGCTCGTGGGGAGCCATGCGCGACAGCCATTGGCGTCGTGGTCGCGGTTCTGCCAGGGCAAAGTC
>JACCSE010000134.1 GCA_013813145.1 Gemmatimonadales bacterium | reverse complement strand
CTTCGTGTCCAAGTGTGAGACAGGCCAGCGGCGGATCGACCCGATCGAGCTGGCGGACTTCGCGGCACTCTACGGAACTACCCTCGACGCGCTGGTGCCGGCCTCCCCGGCGGGGCGTGGCGGGAGGTCTCGGCGCGTCGCCGAGCCTACGGTCGAACCAAAGAAGAAGCAGAAGCGTCGCGGAGAAGGGAAGCGCCGCCCGCCGGAGCAGCCCGAGTCTTGACTCGCGGATGGCCAAGATGCGCCAAAGTGTGGTTAAACGCGGTCCGATGCGCGGAATTGCCGACGCCGACCCGCCGAGCGTAGGTTATGCAGTCCGGACTCGTTCCGTGGAGGATACGATGCCGGTCACCGCAAAGCTGTCCCGGAAATTCTACGAAACTTTCGGGGACGAGATCACCAATGAGCTGGTGGACTGGTTCAACCAGGTGGATCTGACCTACCGTGGCGACCTGCGGGAGCTGAACGAGCTGAACTTCGCCCGGTTCGACGCCAGGCTCGAGCAGCGTTGCGCCGAATTCGACGCCAAGCTCGAGCGGCGCCTGACCGAGTTCGAAGCCCGGTTCGAGCACCTTGAAGCCCAGATCGATCTCAAGCTTGAACGCTTCCGGGCCGAGTTCGAGATCAAGCTCGAACGCTTCCGGACTGAGTCCGACGCCAAGCTGGACCAGCTCCGCGCCGAGTTGATCAAGTGGATGTTCGTGTTCTGGATCGGTACCGTGGCGATGATGTTCTTGGCTCGCGCCATCGACTAGCGTCGGGGGACGCAAGCGTCGCCCCTACGTAGTTTGCAGCTCAGGGCAGGGCGTGAGTGTAGGGGTATTCCCCCCTTCGAGCGTATTAGCTATATAGTGGAGCGGCCAGCCTCGCTCAGCGATCGGCCGGCGGCTCGCTGTACGACAATCGAAGCCCGTGGTGATTTGACGCTGCTTGCGGCCACGTAAAACAAACTGCTAAAGGGCGAAGGCCCCGTGCGTCGCGCTGGGGCCTTTGCATTTTCCCGTGAAGAAGACCGCTCGACCGGTGCCACCGACCGCCCTGGTCGTGGACGACAACCCGATGTGTCGCGAGCTCGCGGCCGAAACCCTGCGCGCCCACGGGCTGGAAGTGATCGTGGCGAGAGACGGCTTCGAGGCCATTCAGGTCTTGAGCCGCCGTGCCGATCGCCTCGCCTTCCTGATCGTCGATACCGAGATGCCCGGCGTACATGGGTGGGAGGTCATCCGCTTCGCCACGAGCAAGGCGCCCGCCATGTCGATTCTCCGGCTCGGCCGCGCCGGCGACGATGTCCCCGGCGGTGACTACCGGGCGTTCAGTGCCGTCCCCGTGTTGTGCAAGCCCTTCACCGTCGCGGAGCTGATCTCCAGCCTTCAGTCCCGCTCGCGCCGATCCTCGACGGGCCGGAGTGGCTCGCGCCCGCCGGGCCAGCGCTGAAAGGAGCCGAGGTGTCCCTCTGGATGCTCACCCCTGTGTCCGGCGGCCGGGTCGCGGTCCGCATACAGCATGCGAACGATCGCGCTCGGCGGGTGGTGCTGGACGATACGCTGCCCGAGGAGGTGCGGGAGGAATGGCGCTGCAGCCGGTGCCGAGTCTGGTTTGCCCGGGAGGCGATCACGCTGGTGGAGTCGGGCAGGGCCATCGCGGGGGCGCCCGAAATCTCCGCCTATTGCGCCCCATGCAAGGGCGCGCCACGATTGCGCGGTGGACGGTAAGATGGACGCTTCGGGCCGTGCCGCGGCCTCACAGTCCGCCCGGCCTCGTCAGCCACAGTGAGAACACCTCGGCGCTTTCACCCTCGGCGCGCTCGCCCTCGGGGACCACGGTGGTGACCGAGAGCCGTACCCGTCCGTCTCGGGTGAAATCGAGCCGCATGAACCCAGCCGCCTCTCGCTCGAAGAGCGATCCCTCGATCTTCCTGACCAGACTCGCGTGCCCCAGGATGCCGGCGCCGCTCACGAGCTGATAACCCGCGTTGGTGACCTCGGGACGGGCACCACGGATGACCTGAAGGTCATGGTCGTGACCCGACGCCAGCACCAGCGGGGGATTTCCTGCGAACACCTTCTCCAGCTCCCGGCGCATCAACTGGTACTTCCCGCCGCTGATGTCCTGGTTGGAGATCCCCATCGTCCGTGCAAAGGGATAGAGCGAGCCGATGAGCGGCAGCGGAATCCAGAGCCACGACTCCAGGTTGCGAAGCGGGAAGATGTGATCGCTCAGATTGAAGGCGCCCCCGTGCTGGCCCCCCGACCGCAGCGGGTGGTGGGTCACGACGATGGCGTGCCGGGTCCCCTTGTCGCGGAGCGCCCCCGCCAGGGAATCGGTCACTGCTTCGTTGGTCCGGGTGGGGCAGGGAGCGTCGGGACCGAATGGCTTCACGTCGTTGTGCAGCCACCACTCGCTGTCCAGCGCAATAAGCCGCACGTGCTTCGCCAGATCCACCACCTCGGGGCCGGGACATCCGCCCTTGGGGAGGAGGCGCACGTCGTCGCCGCCGAACTTGCGCACCAGGGTGTCCTGCCGGCGAATCGAGTTCCAGCCGTCGCGACCCTGGCGGTCCCAGTCGTGGTTTCCCGGCACCAGGATGCCTTGCGCGGCGCCCTTCCGGATCGCGAGGACCTGCGCCGCGATCTTCCTTTCGGCATCATCGCGATTGGGGTGTCCGGCCGGCGGCACGCCGCGGGGGTAGACATTGTCGCCCAGGAAGACGACGAACTGCTTGACCGGCCGCAGCGAGTCCGATTGACGCGAGAGCTCCAGGAGCACCGGCTCCCCGTCGTAGGCCTTGCTCCCGGCGTCGCCGATGAGGAAGAGCGCCAGTTCGATGCTGTCCCGTGGGGCCACCGGCGCGGGGACGAGCGTGGCCGGCTGCAGCGCGGGCGTGCACCCCACGGCGACCGCGACCGCCGCGCACCACGCGACCCTAGCGACGCGAGGCATAGGCGGTGATGGCGGCGGCTCCCTTCCCGGCGGCCTCGTCGCTGATGAGCAGGGTGAGGTCGGCGGCCACCGCGATCCCTTCCGGCTGCGGATGGCGGTCCTTGTCAAGCCGGCCGCCCCCCAGCACCTCGCCCGCCAGACTCACCTCGGCGAAGGCCTGCTGCGGTCCGGCGATCAGCAGAAAGGTGCCGGTGCGGGGATGGCGGGCGAGACCGGAACCGCTGAACCCCTTCCCGCCGGTCACCCGCTCCAGCCCCTTCTCGGAAACCAGGATCCGCGGTTCTTTCTCGAGGCGCCACGTCTGGACCGAGACGGCCAGGATCACCACCTGGTCCTTCCACTGCCTCGTGCGCGTGGTCTTACAGAGGAGGAGCAGCGAATTGGTGGCCCCGTCCCAGGTCATCCCTTCCACTTCGCACCCGCGGCCCAGGCCCGCGGTTCGGCGGGCGGCGCTCGTGGTCTGGCCGTCTGGCGCGATTCGTCCCTCGTAGATCTGGCCGGTGCCGGTGACGAGAAAGAGGCGCTCCCCCACCACGGCGATATCCTCGAAGTCTCCGCGCAGCACGCCGGCCTGGTCGCTGAGCCCGAACCGCCCGGCGGGGCGGCGGCTCGCCAGGTCGAAGCGCCAGACGACGGCGCGCTCGTCACCGTGGGCCAGCAGGCGCCCATCCGGCGTGAATGCCAGGCCCGATACTTCCGCCAGATCGGCGGGGAGCTCCACCCGCCAGGCCGGCGCCGCTTCCAGGTCGTAGCGCACGAGCGCGCTGCTCTGCGCGGCCAGGGCAGGGACCGAAAGGGCACAGAGTGTCAGGCCGGCGAGGGCGGCGACCGGCTTCATCTTTGAGGTTCGGAGGTGCCGTTCCCGCTCGGCGGGGTCGGGGTGAATTCCGTGAGCTCGGGACCGAGCCGCTCGCGCAACGCCTCCAGCAACGCTTCGGGGGACGTCCGTTTCTTGAGGCGGACGCAGTAGGTGAGAGTGGGAAGGTTGTCGGGGCCGGGATCGTCGGTCTCCAGCGACCAACGCTTGGTGTGACCGTCCAGCACTTCTTCGATCACCCGGCGGGTGGGAATGTCATCGGCGGCATGCACCCTCAGGATGCCTTCGCGCTTGGCCGGATTGGGCAACTTGATCGGCGTTTCCTGGGCCAGAGGGACCGTCTTGCCGGGTTCGAACCACTCGGCCACAGGCTCGGGATGCCGCCCGCTCTCCTGGGTCAGGGCCTGAAGCACCGTCTGTCCCTTGGGCATGCGCTCGCCTAACGCGATATCCGCGATCACCGGCCGAGAGGTGCTCCACTTCCACAGGGCGACCACCGCGACGTTGTAGATCCCGGACAGCGCGGCCGATGCCTCCAGGGTACCGACGCCGGCACCCAGCCCCACCGCGATGGCGATGACCACGTACATCGCGTCGCGGGTGTCGTCGAGCGAGTTGCGAAATCGCACCAGGCCGGCGATGCCGGCGAGGCTGAACGCCACGGCCAGACTGTCCTGCACGATGACGAGGATCGCCGCGACCGCGATCGGCAGCAGGACGATCGTCGTCACCACCGACGAGTCCATCTGCTTCCGTATCCGGGTGGCGACGTAAGCCCAGGCGACTGGCAGCATCAGCAGCAAGGCGCCGACCATGGCGACGACCGCGGCCAGCCAGCCCCGTCCTGCCCAGGGTCCCGGCGCGATGGCGGTGGGCGATTGGGAGAGCGGCTCGAGCTGCTCTTCCAGCATCGCCGGCTCGGAGAGGCCCCGGGTTTCATTCGCCATCAGGATGACGAGGGCGATGATAAGGATCTGAAACAGCGCCAACCAGCCGAAGCGCGGGTGTGGCAGCGCATCTTCGCGGGCCTCGGGCACTGCCTCAGGGTTCTTCTCCGGCATCTTCCCCCTCCGTACCCGCTCCGTACCCGCAGCCGAACGCGGGCACGCGTCCGAGTCCGCGAGGCTGAGATCGCGACCTCCCGTTCCGGCCAACAGCACTGTCTCGTGGGTCGCCGCCAAACCTATGCGTGAGTTGGGGCTTCTGCTGTGCCGACTGTCACCTGGCCCCGCGACGCACAGCGACCATGTTCCACAGTGGAACTCAGGTGCCGATGCGCGTCGGCGGGCCGCCCCTATCTTGGTGGAGCCCGGCCTCTATTTGATGAGCCGGAATCCGGCAGCATGATCGGTCCCCAGATCTCACCATGTCGAGCCCCATATGACCCGCACTCGGCTGACCATCCTCGTCGCGCTCGCGCTGGTTGGCCGGGGGATCGAAGCCCAGACGTCCTCGCCCGGTGGCTCGACGGATACGGTGACCGTCGCCGCCGGCCCGCAGTATGAAGCCGGCTTTTTTCACCGTTTGTTCCTGGGCGACCACTACCGTGACCTGTGGACGACGCCGATCCCGGCCGAAGAGCTCGACCTCGCCAGCTTCGCCGGCGGTCTCGAGGTCACCCAGCGCGGCGGCGGGCAGCAGACCCAGTCGCTCCGTTTCAAGGGAGCCGACGGCCGGCAATACCAGTTTCGTTCCATCGATAAGGACCCCACTCTGGCGCTTCCGCCGCCACTCCGGCGGACCGCCGCTCGCGACGTCGTTCGGGACCAGGCCAGCGCCGGCCACCCGCTGGGTGGGCTCGTCGTTTCACCGATCCTGGGCGCGGCCGGCGTGCTGCATGCCGATCCCAAGGTCGTGATCCTGCCGAAGGAAGATCCCCGCCTCGGCCAATTCGCCGAGGAGTTCGGCGGAATGCTGGGTACCATCGAGGAGCGCCCCACTGACGGCGGCGGAGATGGCGACGGCTTCGCGGGGGCCGCTGAGGTGATCGACACCAAGGAATTGCTCGAGCGGACCGAGGACTCGCCCGAGGATCGGGTAGACGCCGGCGCGTTCCTGGCCGCTCGACTCATCGATCTCTTCGTCGGCGACTGGGACCGGCATCAGGACCAGTGGCGCTGGGCCCGCTTCGGAGAGGGCCGGCCGCGCCGGTGGCAGCCGATTCCCCGGGACCGGGACCAGGCCTTCGTCCGCTTCGACGGCCTGCTGCTTTCAGTGGCCCGCAGCTCGATCCCGCAACTGGTGAACTTCGGCCCCGACTACCCGGGGATGCTGGGGCTCACCTGGAACGGGCGCGATCTCGACCGTCGCTTCCTCGTCGGGCTCGAGCGGCCGGTCTGGGATTCGACCGCCTCCGGTCTCCAGGCGCGGCTGACCGACTCGACCATCGAGTCGGCGGTCGCCACCCTGCCCGCGGCCTACCTGGCGCTCGATTCCGCGCGCCTGGCCGGCGCACTGAAGCAGCGCCGGGACGAGCTGCCCGAAGCCACGCGCCGGTACTACCACCACTTGGCGGGCGAGGTCGAGCTGCACGCCACCGATCGGAACGATGTCGCGGTAGCCGAGCGGGTGGACGACCGATTCACCGAGCTGAGCCTGACGGTTGCCGACGAGGGCGGGGCGCCGGGCCGGCCCTACTACCAGCGACGCTTCGATCGCCGGGAGACCGAAGAGGTGCGAGTCTTCCTTCATGGCGGGGACGACCGGATGGTGGTGCGGGGTGCCGGCGACGGAGGTGTGCGGGTCCGAGTCGTTCCGGGAAAAGGCACCGACGCCCTCGCGGATTCCTCGCGGGGCGGGGCCGTCAACCTCTACTCCACCGAAGAGCAGGATCAGGTGTTGCCGGGCCGCTCCGTCGCCGTCAGCCGAAAGCCGTACGAGCCGGCCGATACCGCGGTGCGCGACTGGGGCGGGCGCTGGCTCTCGCAGCTCTGGTTCGACGCCGGTCCCGATGTCGGGCTCTTCGCCGGCACCGGGGTTTCCTACACCCGGTACGGGTTCCGCCACGATCCGTTCGCAGCGCGCTACCGGCTCCGCGCCGGATACGCCACCGGCGCCTCGACCGGGCGGGCCGACTTCACCGCGATCTGGCACCGGGCGAACTCGCGGGTCGCGCGGGGGCTCCTGGCCCGGGCATCGGGCGTCGACGTGCTGCGGTTCAACGGATTCGGCAACGAGATCCCGGCCGAAGGCGACGAGGAGTTCTATCGAGTGAACCAGCTCGATCTCACCCTTGCCCCGTGGATCTCGCTTCCGGTGGCGCGGCGAATCGACCTGCGGATCGGACCGCTGCTCCGCTACTCCGACACCGACTTCGACGCCGACCGGTTCATCTCTCGCGAGCCGCGGCCCTATGGCGCGGGCTCGTTCGGGATGCTCGGAGCGACGGCCGACCTGCGCTTCGACGCGCGGAACCGACCGGTCGCGGCCAGCCATGGCGCCGTGCTCACGATCGGCGGGAGCGTCTATCCGGCCGCGCTGGACGTCGAGGACACCTTCGGCGAACTGCACGCCGAAGCCGCGACCTACCTGACCGCGGATTCGCTTCCACTCGAGCCCACGCTCGCCTTGAGGGCCGGCGGCAAGCGGGTGTGGGGACGGTTTCCCTATCAGCAAGCCGCGTTCATCGGCGATGCCTCCACCGTGCGACTCGGCCGGCATAACCGCTACGCCGGCGAGGCCTCGCTGTACGCCGGCGCGGAGCTCCGCCTCTACCTGACCGATTTCTTCCTGCTGGTTCCCGGCGACTTCGGCATCTTCGGTCTGGGCGACGTGGGGCGGGTCTATCTGGACGGCGAATCGTCCGACCGCTGGCACACCGCGGCCGGGGGCGGACTGTGGGCATCCTTCCTCGACCGGGCAAACACGTTGAGTCTGGCGCTGGCGAAGAGCTCGGAGCGGACGGCGGTGTATTTCAGGGCGGGGTTTGGGTTCTGAGAAGGGCGGGACGGCGGAAGGCAAAGGAGAACGGCGGTAGGAGTCATTCGGAAGCTCCTACCGCCGTTCCGCCCTACCGCCGTCCCGCTACGCCGCCGTCTCGTCCGCCCGCTTGCCCCTCCGCGTCTCGACCTGCCGCTTCAGCCAGTCGATCTGGTCTTTGATGGTCTGGCGGGTGGCCTTGGTGGCGAGCCACTCGAGGGCGCGGCGCCGCTCCTCTTCGGTGAAGACCGGGGATTCGGCCAGGCGCTGATAGAAGGCGACCTGCTTTTCGGTGGGGGCGTAGGGGCCGATGCGGCTCACGGCCTCCGCGCGCTCGGCGGGCGCCGCGGCTGCAGGTGCGGCTGCTGCCGGCGCCGCGATCCGCTCGGGCGTGGCCTTCGACACACCGCGCATGCTGCCGGGCTGCGCGTCGACCACACGCGTCTGTCCCGACTGCCGGGCGCTGGCGATGACTTGTGCTCGCACGTTTCCGGGGATGAGCCGGAAGCGCGCGTTCCGCGCCGCCTTCATGGCGCCGGCCTCGTACCAGTGCGGATTGAGCTGGCGGCCCCGCTGAGCCACGACCTCCTCGCCGCCGAGAATGCGGCGGACGAAATCGCGGATCTCGGGCTCGTTGAAGTTCTCGGCCATCCAGGCGAGGTAATCCCGGCCGTCAGCGCTGGAGAGCAGCTCGCGGTAGGTCTTGCCCTTGTACTTCTTGCTGGGCACGCGGGCTTCGAGATCCAGCTGGGCGGACTCGTAGAACAGGGGCTGGCGCTTGACGCCGATGACCTGATCGAGCCGCACCTCCTGGCCAGTGGGGGAGACCGCGAACCGTGCCGCCTTCACCTTAAAGAGTGCCTCGCGATCATCGCCCTCGCCGATCACCTCGTGCTGCAAGTCTTCCTCGCGGATGACCTGGCCTTGGGCGACCAGCGCCATGCAGCATTCGTCTACCCCGGTCTTGCTGAGCCCGACGACTTCCTGGCCGCCCTCCTTCACGACGTACACCAGGTCGGTAGTGGCGACTCCTTCGAGCTCCCGACGCAGTGCCTCTTCGTCCATCCGATCCATCAACTGAAAGGGGTCCCACGGTGCGACCGGCTGAGCCGAGACCTCGACGGAATTCGGAGCGAGTTCCGACATACCTGATTCCTGCCTCTCTGTGAATGGGCCAGCGGGCGAGCCGCGGCCCTCCGTATACCAAGCCCCGGAGCCTCCGGGGGCGCTCTCTCGTGGCCACCCTGTATCGGCGAGCGGCACAACGAGGTAACCAACAATCTAGTAATAACTTAGGTCATGTCAATACGTTCTATGTCGCTCTGCCACAAGGGCTTACGGAGACAGCGAGAGCTTAGGTATAGGGGGTATGGGTTCGGCAGATGTTCGGGGAGGAATCGAAACGGGGCCGACGTTCTTCGCCAGGCCCCGTTCATACCCACGAATGTCGCGCCAATCGATCACTCATCACGCTGCTTCTTGTAGAGCCAGTACTCGGGGCCGGCCAGGTTCTCCGGCCAGTCGCCGAGATCGAGAATCCCGCGCCAAGCCTCACCTTCGGTGGGCTCCCAGACCCCATCCGGCGTGTCCCAGGGAAGGTCACCTTCGCTCTCCCAGGGCCGCCCATCCTGTAGGCTCATCCTGCGCTCCTCCGTTGCTGCGGGGGCATCTGCGTGCCGCACCAAAACGCAAATGCCGGGCCGAACCCGGCGCGCGGGCTTCGCCTGGCCCGGTTGTCCGGGTAACTCACTCCGCACGTGTGGTAGGTACTCGCGTCCACCTGGCGGAAGAGGTGCCCACCTGTTACCGCGACTGGCGTCAGGCGTTCAGGGGTAGGCGTGCCGTCCCCGAGCGCGCCGTAGTTTGAGCCCCAGCAGTAGCCCGGTTATCCGTGGTGACGCCGCAGGTATGGGTTTCCCCCGCGCTCACCTGATGGAACGCCAGCGCCCCGGCGGCCGCCCCGGTGGCGAGCGCCGCCTCGGGCTCCACCTCAGAGGGTGGCGCTGGGTCCTCCCGGCAGCCCGGGACGGTTATCAGGAGAGCGGCGAGCGCCGGAGCAGCACACCGGCGGGAGCGAGACGAGAAGGGGGGGCGGCCTGGTCGGAACATACGAAACCCCTGCGTAAGGAGCGCCGCGGCTCGGGTGAGCTCTTGGGCGTGCTCGGGAGTCGTGGCACCAGTGTTCCTGCGGCCGCCCCTGCCCGGAGCGGATCCGTCGTTGCGAGCGCAGTGGTGGCCCTTCCCCGTCAAGCCGATGTCAAGTCGGGCACTGACGTCGCCCCCTTCCGCCCGTCAGGGCGCCCCGCTACACTTCCGCTCCTCACGACGGGACGTAGCGCAGTCCGGTAGCGCACTGCAATGGGGTTGCAGGGGTCGCGGGTTCAAATCCCGCCGTCCCGATGGGCTCGAGGCCGACCTTAACCGGTCGGCCT
>JACCSE010000128.1 GCA_013813145.1 Gemmatimonadales bacterium | reverse complement strand
CGGCCGACCTCACGGCGGCCGCGGAGCCCGCCGTCACTCGCGACGGGCATCGCGTGGAGGTCGTCGCGAACATCGGCGGTCTGGAGGAGGCGCGCCGGGTGCAGGAGGTGGGCGGGGAAGGGGTCGGCCTGTTGCGGACGGAGTTCCTGTTCCTGGAACGCCGCACCGCGCCGACCGAGGACGAGCAGGCGGCGGTGTACGAGGCGATCGCCAGGGCGCTCGGGCCCGAGCGCATCCTCGTCATCCGAGCGCTCGACGTGGGCGGCGACAAGCCGCTGCCCTACCTGCCCATGGCGGCCGAAGCGAATCCATTCCTCGGCGAGCGCGGCATCCGGCTGCTGCTCAACCGGCCGGAGATCTTCGCCGCCCAGGTGCGCGCCATCCTTCGGGCCTCGAGCGCCGGTAAGGTCGCGATCATGTTCCCCATGATCTCCACGATCGCGGAGTGGCGGGCCGCGCGCGCCGTGGTGGAGCGCGAGCGCGTCGGGCTCGGCGTACGGCCGCTGCAGGTCGGCATCATGATCGAGACCGCGTCCGCGGCGCTCCTGGCGGATCGCTTTGCCCGGGAAGCGGACTTCTTCTCGATCGGCACCAACGACTTGACGCAGTACACGCTCGCGATGGACCGCGCGAACCCGCGCCTGGCGCCGCAGGTGGACGCGCTTCATCCGTCGGTCCTGCGCCTGATCGAGCGCGCCGTGGCCGGTGCCCACGCGCACGGGCGGTGGGTCGGCGTCTGCGGCGCGCTCGCGGGCGATCCGGAGGCGGTGCCGGTGCTGGTCGGGCTGGGCGTGGACGAGCTGAGCGCGAGCGTGCCGGTCGTGCCCGCGGTGAAGGCGCAGGTACGGACACTCTCGCTGGAAGAATGCCGCGCGACCGCGCACCAGGCGCTCGACGCCGCCGACGGCGCGGAGGTGCGGGCACTGGTCGGCCGGCGTCACCCGGGAAGTCCGCCATGAGCGCCTGGCGCACCGCTTTCGGGTGGCTCCAGAAGATCGGCAAATCGTTGATGCTGCCGGTCTCGGTGCTGCCGGTCGCCGGCATCCTCCTCGGGGTCGGCAGCGCGAAGTTCGCCTGGCTGCCGCCGGTCGTCTCCAACGTGATGGCGCAGGCCGGCGGCGCCGTCTTCGGCAACCTGCCCCTCATCTTCGCCATCGGCGTCGCGCTCGGCCTCACCGGGAACGACGGCGTCAGCGCGCTCGCCGCCGTGGTGGGCTTCGCGGTGATGGTCGCGACGATGGGAGTGATGGCGCCGCTGGTCGGATATGAGCCGCGACCGATCATGGGCATCGCGTCGATCGAGACCGGGGTGTTCGGCGGTATTCTGATCGGCGCGGTCGCCGCGATCCTGTTTAATCGCTTCTACCGGCTTCGGCTCCCGGCCTATCTCGGGTTCTTCGCCGGCAAGCGGTCGGTGCCGATCCTTACGGCGTTCGCCGCCGTCTTTGCCGGCATCGCGCTCAGCCTGATCTGGCCGCCGATCGGCCAGGCGATCGACCGCTTCTCGCGCTGGGCGGCGTCCGAAAACCCCGCGATCGCGTTCGCGCTCTACGGGGTCGTGGAGCGGTCGCTGATTCCGTTCGGCCTGCACCATATCTGGAACGTCCCGTTCTTCTTCGAGGTCGGCCAATACATCGAGCCGGGAACCGGCAAGCTCATTCGGGGTGAGATCTACCGCTTCACCGCGGGCGATCCCACCGCCGGCAACCTCGCGGGCGGATACCTGTTCAAGATGTGGGGTCTGCCCGCGGCGGCGCTGGCGATCTGGCGTACCGCGCGCCCGGAGAATCGCGCGAAGGTCGGCGGCATCATGATCTCCGCCGCCCTGACGTCGTTCCTCACCGGCATCACGGAGCCGATCGAGTTCTCGTTCCTGTTCGTGGCGCCGCTGCTGTACGGCATTCACGCGCTGCTCGCCGGCGCCGCCTACTTCACCGCGATCGAGCTCGGGATCCGCCACAGCACGACCTTCTCGCACGGCCTCATCGATTACGTCGTGCTCTTCCCGAACTCCTCGCGCGGGCTCTGGCTCCTGGTGCTGGGCCCAGCCTGGGCCCTCCTGTACTACGCACTGTTTCGAACGTTGATCCTTCGGCAAGACCTCAAGACGCCCGGTCGTGAGCTGGAGGACGTCACGGCCGCCGCGCCGGCCGCGACGGATGACTCGATGGCGGCTCGGCTGGTCGCGGCATTCGGCGGCGCGTCCAACATCCAGAGCCTCGACGCGTGCATCACGCGCCTGCGGGTCGAGCTGAGGGACGTCTCGCGCGCGAGCGCGGAAGCGCTGCGCGGCCTCGGGGCGGCCGGGGTCGTACAGGTCGGCGGCGGAATGCAGGCCATCTTCGGCACGCGCTCGGAAAACCTGAAAACCGACATGGAGGAGTACATGCGCTCCGGCGCCGCCGCCGCCGCGCCTCCACCCGTCACGCCGGAGCACGAGGGCCGTGCGGCGGCGATTCTCTCGGCGCTCGGAGGGGCGGAGAACATCGCTCGGGTCGAGCCCTGCGCTCTCACGCGCCTGAGGGTCGAGCTGCGCGACCCTCGAGCAGTGGACGAATCCGCGTTGGAGGCGGCGGGAGCCTACGGCGTGCTGCGCGTCTCCGATTCGGTCATGCACGTGGTGGTGGGCGAGAGTGCCGCCTCCACGGCCGCCGCTCTCGACCGTGAGCTTCGGTGACCGCCGCGATCGCGCACGCTCGTTCTCGCCGGGCCTGCGTCCTCCGGCTGCTCTCCACGCTGGCGCTGGCCGTCGCCGGTTGTCAGCGCTCGGCGCCCTCCACCGTCCCCTCGGCGGCCCCTTCGGCCGCGCCGACGGTTCGCTACCATCCGGCACACGACCTGGGGCCCCTGTTCCACGACGTGCAGATGGCGGCACTCTTCGCCGACTCGAAGACCTTCGTGGACGCGCGTGCGCTCCAGCCACCACCGGAGATCACCGAAGGCTACGCCGCGGAGAAGGGACGCGCGGGTTTCAGCCTTGGCGCGTTCGTCGCCCGGCGCTTCGAGCAGCCGCGTGCGGCAGGGGAGGGTTCGCGAACCGACACGACCCGCTCGATGGAGGAGGACATCCGCGCGCTGTGGCCTGCGCTCACCCGCGCGGCGGACGCGCCCTCGACCTACTCGTCGCTCATCCCGTTACCTGGCCCGTACGTGGTGCCCGGCGGCCGGTTCCGCGAGGTCTACTACTGGGATTCGTACTTCACGATGCTCGGGCTGGTCGCGAGCGGACGGACCGATCTAGTGCGCGGCATGCTCGACAACTTCGCGCATCTGGTGCGTACGGTCGGCCACATCCCGAACGGCAACCGCACCTATTACCTCGGGCGCAGCCAGCCACCGTACTTCGCCGCGATGGTCGGTCTCTACGCGCGGGCGACGGACAGCACGGAGGCGCTGCCATACCTGGAGGCGCTCGAGGCCGAGCACGCGTTCTGGATGGATGGGGCGACCGGGCTCGCGAGGGGGACGGCGTATCGTCGCGTCGTCCGGCTTCGCGATGGCACGGTGCTCAATCGCTTCTTCGACGACATCGCGGAACCGCGACCCGAGTCGTATCGCCAGGACTACGCGCTGGCTCAGACCGTTCCCGCCGCGCGGCGCCCGGCCCTCTACCGAAACCTTCGGGCGTCGGCGGAGAGCGGCTGGGACTTCTCGAGCCGCTGGATGCGCGACCCGGGGGACCTGCGCACCCTCGAGACGGTCGAGCTGGTACCGGTGGACCTGAACAGCTCGATGTATCACACCGAGCAGACGATCGCCGCTCTGCGACGGCTCCGCGGCCAGGCCGGCGACGCGGAAGTCGCCGCGCGATTCACCGGCGCCGCCGTGAGTCGCCGGCGCGCGCTGCTCGCGGCGGCCTACGACCCGGAACGCGGCTTCTTCTACGACGTCCGCTGGCGCACCGGCCAGCGGGTGACGGACCGGCCGTCGCTGGCGGCCGCGGCCCCGCTGTACTTCGGCCTGGCGTCACCGGAGCAGGGTCGAGCCGTGGCCGCGCGCCTGGAGCGCGACTTCCTCGAGCCCGGAGGATTCGTGACCACGCTGGTCGTTACCGGGCAGCAGTGGGACGCGCCGAACGGATGGTCCCCGCTGGAGTGGCTCTCGATCGAGGGCGTGCGGCGATACGGCCGCGGCGACCTCGCCGACCTGGCGCGTGAGCGCTGGCTCGCGCTCAATCGCCGCACCTATCGCTCGACGGGAAAGATGACGGAGAAGTACAACGTCGTGGATCTGGACCGGCGCGCCGGCGGCGGCGAGTATCCCACGCAGGACGGCTTCGGTTGGTCGAACGGCGTCGCCCTGGCGCTCGCGGCGCAGGAGCGCGCGGCGGCGACCCGACCGGCGAGCCGCACGGGACAGCACTGAGCGGCGGGCCGCGCCAGCGGAGATCACGCTGCTCCTCGCCGTCGCCACGTGTCGGGGCCGGGACCATCGACTTTCGAGCATCTTCGAGCGGGGTCAGCAGACCGGGATCCGGCACGCGTTCGTCGAGCACGATGACCCGGCGCGCCCGCTCGCGTTTGCGCGAGCCAGCTGCCGTCACC
>JACCSE010000113.1 GCA_013813145.1 Gemmatimonadales bacterium | reverse complement strand
GGGTGTAGATACACGGTTTTGCCCTGGCCGTACACCGCCGCTGGAACTAAGCCCGGAGCTGGTGAACCCTCGGCCAGGCGCAACTCGAGCGACACCGGAACCCGTTTCCAGTCCGGCGCCCTTGCCTTCCCACCGGGCGAGCAGGCCCATGAAGCAATCACCGAGAGACATATAGCGAAGCGAAGGTACACGTCGCGCGCGCCCTGAACCATTTGTGCACCCCGATACTCAAGGAAACGCCGCTAGGTCAGGCCGGCCATTTGAAGATGCTGGTGAGTCCGCCTAACGAAATGCGCATCAGCTGCAGGCTCTCATGGCGGCGCCCGCACAAACCTATGCTCCTTTGCGGCTCCACCGGAGGGTACCGCCCACGCGGGGCTCCGCGCCCGCCCGGCCTGTCGACTGCATGCGCTTGGTTAGACAGCGCCGCGCGAAGGCGGCCAGACTAGCTCAGGTGAGGTCCGGGGCCCCGAGGCCTCGACAGATCTTGCGGGCGAGCAGGTCGGGTATCTCAGTGTGCCGCGGGACGGCCTCGACCGCACCGGTCGCTCGGTTGAGCCAGAGAGAGTGCGCGCTCCCCTCGCGCTTCAGTACGCACCCATGGCGGCGAAGGTGCCGGAGGAGTGCACTGCGCTTCACGCCGCCTGCACGTCGACGGTAATGATCTCCTGCTCAGCGCCCGCCGGAACCCCGCGCAACCCCTCCTCGCGGCGGTCCTCAAGGATCAGGATGATGGCCTCGGTGAGGCTCGCCCGCGCCTCCTCCTTCGTATGCCCCTGGCCATTGGCTCCAGGGACCTCCGGGCAGTAGGCGATCAACCACTCCTCGTCGCGCTCGTAAACGGCCGTGAATTCGTGGCGCATGCGTCGCTGCTCGCTAATGGGGTTGCCTGAAAGCTATCGGAAGCGGGTGGCGCTGCCTAACTTTGTATTCAACTGCATCACTACCATCCCCTTCTCCCCCAACAACATCGCGTAAACCTCCCCGACTAGACGCCCACCCCAACTCGCAAGTGCCCGCGGCACCTGGCTTTCCGATCCAAGTGGCGCCGAGTAGCCGAGGACGGGTGGGAAACGCTGGAGCGCGGCATAATCGGAGACTATGGATCTTCGATGTTATCGAGCTCGCCATCGGACCGCCAGCCAGCATCCTGCCCCCCGCGATTGCTGAACGAGTCGAAGCCCAAGTAAAGCACTGGCATCGTCGAAACGGTGAATCATGGCAGACGTGGCCAGCGGCGCGGCCCGCCGGCTCACCCGGAGCAAGCGATGCGGTCGGCGACGACGCGTCGCCTCACTCCCACTCGATCGTCGCCGGCGGCTTCGAGCTCACGTCGTACACCACGCGATTCACCCCGTCCACTTCGTTGGCGATCCGGTTTGACACGCGGCCCAGCACCTCCGGCGGAAAGGGAAACCAGTCGGCTGTCATCCCGTCCCGGCTGGTCACCGCGCGAAGCGCGATGACCTGATCGTAGGTGCGAAAGTCGCCTTGCACCCCGACCGAGCGGATGGGGAGCAGCACCGCGAACGCCTGCCAGATGTCGTCGTAGAGCCCGGCGGCGCGGATCTCCTCGATGTAGATGTGGTCGGCCCGCCGCAGGATGTCCAGGTTGGCGGGCGACACCTCACCGACAATGCGGATGGCCAGCCCCGGCCCCGGAAATGGATGGCGCCCGACCATCTCTTCCGGCAGCCCCAGCTCCCGCCCGACCTGCCGTACCTCGTCCTTGAACAACTCCCGGAGCGGCTCCAGCAGCTTGAAGGGCAGCCGCTCGGGGAGGCCGCCCACGTTGTGGTGGGTCTTGATGGTGACCGAGGGTCCGCCCCGGGGTGACACCGACTCGATGACGTCCGGATACAGCGTCCCCTGCACCAGGTAGCCGACGTCGGTCCCCACCGAGTTTGCCTCGGCCTCGAAGACGTCGATGAACGTATGCCCGATGCGGCGGCGTTTCTCCTCGGGATCATCCACCCCCGACAGCCGTTCGAGAAAGCGCGCGCTCGCGTCCACCACTCGGAGGTCGATGCCGAGGTGCCGCCGGAAGGTCGCCTCCACCTGTTCCCGCTCGTGCAGGCGGAGCAGGCCGTGGTCCACGAAGATACAGGTGAGCCGGTCTCCCACGGCACGGTGCACCAGCACCGCCGCGACCGACGAGTCTACCCCGCCGGAGAGTCCGCAGATGACCCGCTGATCCGGACCCACCATCTCCCGGATCCGGGCGACCTCCGATTCCACGAAGTGCCCCGG
>JACCSE010000111.1 GCA_013813145.1 Gemmatimonadales bacterium | reverse complement strand
TCATGACCCCGCTCAGAAACGAGACCAGCTCGGGGATCGGGAAATACATGTCGGTGGCGCGGGCCCGCTGGCGCTCGGTGCCGTTCACCCGGCAGACCAGGTGGAGGTCGCGCCACGCCAACCCTTCCGCCACCCTCGGGCCTACCGGGCAGAAGGTGTCGAACCCCTTGGCCCGGCCCCACTGACCGTCCACGTGCTGAAGATCGCGGCAGGTGACGTCGTTGACGCAGGTATAGCCGGCGATGGCCCGTTCGGCCTCGTCCGCGTCCGCGTCGCGCAGGCGCCGCCCGATTACCACCCCGATCTCGGCCTCGAACTCCACTCTTCGGGAGACGCCCGGGAGCCGGATCGTGTCACCGCTCCCGATCAGCGCGGTGGGCGGCTTGAAGAAAATGATCGGCACGGCCGGCATGGGGTTGCCCAGCTCCTGCGCGTGGGCGACGTAGTTGCGGCCGATGCCGATGATTTTCGAGGGACGGACCGGGATCATACGATGGCTCCGATGCCATGCCGGGCGAAGAAGTCCTCGCACTTGGTGCGGACCTGGCTCCAACTGCCGATGATCCGCTCGGCCCGCGGCAGCCCGCTGAGCAACAGCGGCCCGTAGCGTTTGGTCACCACCCGGCTATCCAGCAGCACGACGACGCCCACGTCCTGCCGGCTCCGGATCAGCCGTCCGAAGCCTTGCTTGAGCTTGAGCGCCGCGTGCGGCAGGAGGTAATGCATGAACCCGTCGAGCCCTTCCTCCGCCAGCCGTTCCAGCCGGGCGCAGGTCAGCGGTTCCGAGGGAACTTTGAAAGGTAGCTTGTTCAGGATGAGGGCGCGGAGCGCCCGGCCGGGCACGTCCACGCCCTCCCAGAATGAGTCGGTGCCCAGCAGAATGGCGTTCTCCGCTTCCCGGAACCGGCGGAGCAGCACGTCGCGCGGGGCCTCGCCCTGCACCAGGATGGGCCACCGATTGCCCAGCACCGCGCGCACCTCGACCGCCGCCCGGCGCAGTGATGCGTGGCTGGTGAACAGCACGAACATTCCCCCGTCCGCGGCGTAGGCCAGGTCGGAGACCACCTGCACCAGCGCCGCCGCGTGGGCGTGCTCCTCGCCTCGCGGCTCGGGAAAGTCGCTCGGCACGCCGAACACGCACTGCGATGGATAGTCGAACGGAGAGGCGAACGCCTCGCGCACCGTCACCGGCGATTCCTCGCCCGCGAGCCCGAGCCGGGCCTCCAGGAACCCGAAGTCGCCGGCGGCCGCGAGCGTAGCGCTGGTGAGGACGACGGTGTCCAGCCGGTCGAACAACAACTCCCGGAGCACCGGTGCCAGATCGAGCGGCACCGCCGATAGCGACAGGTGCTGGCCCCGCTGTGACCGCTCCATCCAGCGCACCGTAGGCACGCCGCCGCCGGCCGGCCGCAGGGTGCGGTTGAGCCCGTCCGAGAGCGACTCCAGCCGCCGCATCACGCCTCTCAGCTCCTGAAGCATCTGGCCGCGGCGCTCGGTTTCCTCGCCCTGCGCCAGCCGGTCGGCGATCGTCTCCACCGTCTCCCGCAGCGCGCGGAACGCGGTCAGCGAGGCGTCCAGCTCGAAGCCGAGCCCCTCGTCCCAGATCGGATCGGTGGCGAAGTCGTCGGCCAGCCGAAGCTGCGTCGCGGGCGGTCCACCCAGCCGCTCGTGCAGCCGCAGAAAGAGCGCGTCGGTGGCGCGGCGGGCGCTGCCCAGCGCCGGGAGGAGACGTTGCTGCAAGAGGTCGAGACTCGCCCGGCTCAGGAGATCGCTCCGGCCCATCAGCTCCTGCGCCAGCGTGGGAGCGAGCCCCCGGCCGTTCCGCTCGAACCGCCCCAGCAGCCGGCGCACCGCCCGGCTGGAGACCTGCACCCCGAGGTGGCTCGCGGCCACGTCCTCGAGGTGGTGGGCCTCGTCGAGCACCAGGCGGCGGTAGGGGGGCAGCACCGCCGCCTCCTCCCAGTTGTCCTGCGCCTGCCGCACCGACAGATCGGCAGCGAGCAGGTGGTGGTTCACCACGACCACGTCCGCCTCCGCGGCGCGACGCCGGGCGCGAAACAGGAAGCAGCGGTCGAAGTGCGGGCACTTGAGCCTGGGACAGAGATCGGGCTCGGCGCTGACTTCGTCCCACACCTCGGGGCTCGGCGTCACCGGCAGGTCGCTCAGGGTGCCATCGGCGGTGTGCGCCGACCATTCCGCGATCCCGATCAGCTCGTCCAGCTTGTCCTGCTCCAGCAGCGTCCGCTGCGCGGCCACCGCCTGGTGCATCCGCGCAAGGCAGAGATAATTCCGCCATCCCTTGAGCAGGGCGAACGTCGGCTGGTAGTCGCCGTCGCCGAGCGCGCGGCGAAGCAGCGGCAGATCCTTGCCGACGAGCTGCTCCTGGAGGTTGATCGTGTTGGTGCTGATGACGGTGCGTTCGCCGTTGGCCTTGGCCCATGCCAGCGCGGGGACCAGATAGGCGAAGGACTTCCCCACCCCGGTGCCGGCTTCCAGGAGGAGCACGCCGCCGTCGTTGTACCCGTCGGCGATGTACGCCGCCATGTCGCGCTGGCAGCGCCGGTCCTCGTACTGGCCCAGCTCCGCCGCCACGCCTCCGCTCTCGCCGAGCGCGTGGATCACCTCGAACGGATCGATCGGCACCACGGGACGATCGCGGGGAACTTCGACCACCACGTACAGCTCGGTGGCGCCGTTGTCGATGATGCCGAACCCTACGCCGGCGTCGTGCAGGCGGGCGGCGACGTCGAGGTCGGCGTTGGACGGATCCAGCCGGCCGCCGGGATGGTTGTGGAGCAGCATCTGCCCGCGAACGAGAGCGCCCGGGCAGGCGAGCACCATGTCCACGGTGCCGCGCGCCAGGACCCGCGCGCCGGAGACGACGCCGTCGCGGTCCACCTCCGAGACGAACGACACCTCGCGGCCGCCCGCGCCGGCGATCTCGGCCGCGAGGTACGCGCGTACGCCGGGCGCGATGCGTTCGGAGGAAGGCAGGGTCATGCGCCCGGCTGTCATCCTGAGCGAAGCGAAGGATCTTGCGAGGGAATGGATCGAGCGCGACAGACAAGATCCTTCGGTCGCTGCGCTCCCTCAGGATGACATCGCGGCTGGCGCGGGCTCACGTCTTCAATTCCTTCTTCTTCGCCGCCGGAAACAACACGTTGTTGAGAATCAAGCGATAACCCGGCGAATGCGGATGCAGCGACAGGTCGGTCGGCGCGTCGCCGATCTGATGCTGCGGATCTTCCGGATCGTGCCCCCCGAAAAAGGTCCAGGTCCCCTGCCCCCGCTCGCCGTGCACGTACTTGACCCAGGGCGCTCCCGGTTCCTCGGCCAGGACGGTGACGCTCGGCTTGAGCGTTTGCCGGGTGAACGAGGTGGTGAGTCCGTAGAAGTCGGGGATCACCTGCCGGTGGTTCTGGACCAGCATCGTGGCCACCGGATCGATCTTGGCGCTGAAGTTGAACAGGGTGAACGAGCCGAGCGGCTGCCGCCGGTCGGCCGAGTTGACCTGGTGGCCGTCGATGTCGGAATACACCGGCGTCGTCGGGCTGAGTTCCAGGCGGGCGCTGTGAAAGGCGAGCGCCCGGTCCCAGCGCATTCGGCTGGTGGCCTCGGGATCCATCGGGGTCCCGTCGGCATAGGCCGCGGCGATGTCGGTGCCCTCCGACGCCAGGGCGAGGTCCAGCGTCTCGGTGGCGGTGCACATCGCGAAGAGAAAGCCGCCCCGGTCCACATAGCGCGCGATGGCGCTCGCGACCGCCCGCTTCTGGGCCGGCACCGAGGGGAAGCCGAGCGAGCGCGCCATGGAGCGGTTCCGCTCCACCATCTCCACCAGCCACGGCGCCCCGGCGTAGTTGAGGAAAAACTTGGAGTACTGGCCGGTGAAGTCCTCGTGGTGCAGGTGGAGCCAGTCGAAGTCCTTGAGTCCCTGCCCCACGACTTCGGGATCCCAGATCTTCTCGAACTTGATCCCGGCATAGTTGAGGGCCATCGTCACCGCGTCGTCCCAGGGGGCGGCGTTGGGGGGCGCGTACACCGCCACCTTGGGCACCTTCTCCAGCGGCACGGCGTCCATGTTGCCGCCCTGGATCTCGCCCCGGATCCGCACCAGCGCGCCGTCGTCCAGGGGCTCGGTGGTGACCCCGGCCAGGGCCGCGTCCCGCGCGGTGGCGGGATCGGCCGGAAGCAGAAACGATCCGCTGCGATAGTTGAGGAACCACTCGGCCCGTCCCCCCCGTTCCAGCACTCGGAACGCGAGGCCGTAAGCCTTGAGGTGATCGGCCTGGGCATCGTCCATCGGGATCATGAGCCACGGCGCGGCGGTCCGCGGCAGGGGGATGCGCGAGAGGGCGGGCGAGAGCGACAGCATCCCGGCGCAGGTGCCCCGCAGGAACTCCCGGCGCCTCACGTCTCGGGCACCGCGCCCCGGGCCTGATTCAGGGCTCGGCGCGCCTGGGGAACGAGGGCGCTCTCCGGATAGGTGAGGATCATGTGCTCGAGTTGGGCGATCGCGTCCGACTGCTTCCGCTGCCGCAGCAGCAGCTCGGCGAGCGCCAGCTCCGCCGCCGGCGCGGTGCCGGGCGCTTCCGCCACGGCAGCCTGCCGGAAGAGCCGCTCCGCCATCTCGCCTCTCCCGGTCGCCGCGGCGATCCGTCCGGCGAGGAGCCGGAGCTCGGCGCCACCCTTGGCGGGCGGCAGCTGGGCCGCGATCTCGTCCAACGCCGCGCCGGCGTAAGCACTGTCCCCCTGCTCCAGGGAAAGCAGCGCGCGGCCCAGCTCCGGGAGGGAATCGGCCTCGATCGGCTGGAGCAGAGCGAGGAGCAGGGTGCGCCGGGTGGCCTCGCTCCGGTCTCCAGCATACGGGCCCGCCGCCTTGAAGCTCTCGAGCGCCCCGGACAGGTCGCCACGGTAGACCTGGAGCTGCCCGGCCAGCGCCAATCCGTCGATCGAGCTGTCCGCCCCGAGCATCGAATCCGCCCGCCCCAGTTCTCCCGCCCGGATCCAGCCGTACACGATGCGCCGGCGGAGATCCAGGTACTCTTCCGACGCGAGATTGGGGCGCAGCTCCTCCAGCC